>CAZKPI010000124.1:0-8692 GCA_964554555.1 uncultured bacterium | reverse complement strand
GTATGGGAAGCTGAAGCCCGATCTGGTGACCATGGATATCACCATGCCCGAGATGAACGGCATCGACGCGGTCCGCGCCATCAAGAAGTCCGATCCCGCCGCCCGCATCATCATGTGCAGTGCCATGGGTCAGCAGGCCATGGTCATCGACGCCATCCAGGCCGGAGCCCGCGACTTCATCGTCAAACCCTTCCAGCCCAACCGGGTCATCGAGGCCGTGCAGAAAGCCTTGCGTTAGCCAGGCCCTGGTTCCGAACATGCTCCGGAAAGCGACGATCCCCCTCGTCGCTTTCGTGTTTCTGGGGCTCGCCGTCCTCCTCGCTCCGGCCTTCGGTCAGTCCCGCCCGGTCCCGGCAGAGCCCGCCTCCCCCAACCCCGCCGCCGGCCCTTTCACCCCGACCAGGCCGATGACTGAGCCCACCGGACAACCTGCCGGGGCCGCCTCTCCGACCGCTTCCCTCCCCTCGCCCCAGTCCGCCGATTCCCGCGGCCCTGTCCTGCCCGCGGCGGGCCCCGCCGAACCAGCCGCCGCCAAAGACCTGTCCCCCGGTGAGGCCCTCCCCCCTCCCACGGCGTCGGCCGATGACCTGCTCTTCCTCCCCACGGGGACCGCTCCCCTGCCCGCGTTTCCCGTCCCCGATCCGTTGTCCACCACCCTTCGCATCCTCACCTCGCTGGCAGTGGTCATCGCCCTGGTGTTCGGCCTGTCCTGGTTCCTGCAGCGCCGGGGCCCGCTCGGCGGTCCGCCCATCGGCCGGGTCCTGGGCATCCTGCCCCTCGACGGGCACCGGTCGGTCTACGTGGTGGACGTGCTGGGGCGCATCCTGGTCCTCGGCGTGGCCGAGCAGGGGGTTTCGCTCCTGGGTGAGATCACCGACCAGGTGGTCATCGACAGCCTGCGGGTCAAGGCCGAACGATCGACCATTCCCGGCCTCGAGCAGATGTTCCGCTTCCTCCGCCGGCCTGAGGCTCCCGGCCCCGCCTCACCGGAAGAGACCCCTCCCGGCCGGCCTGATTTCAGCCAGCACACCCGCAAGGCCCAGGACCAGGCCCGACAGATGGAAGATCTGCTCCTGCGCCGCCCCCCCCGCCAGAACGACTGATCCCCCAGAGGACCGTGCCCTCGGTATGAGGTGCATCGGGCGGCCGAAATTTCCCTTCGCCGCCCCTTGCCAAATGACCGAACCTCCAGTATAAATATTCAACGGTTTCGTCCCCCCGTTCCGCAATCAACAGGAAAGGTCGTTTCATGCACCGAACCCTCCTGGCCTTTTGTCTTGTACTTTCGCTGGTGTTCTGTGCAGGCAGTGCCCCCGCCCAGACTCCTGACCTGGAGAACCCGAAAGCCCGGATCGACGTCCAGGATCCGACCAAGGTCCAGAAGATCGAACCGACCGAGACGCCGTTCCCCATCCCCCGCATCCGCATCGACATCGACCCGGCCAAGGAACGGGGGCAGATCGGCACCAGTTTCCAGATCCTGATCCTGCTCACCATCCTGAGCCTGGCGCCCTCGATCCTGGTCATGCTGACGAGCTTCACCCGGATCCTGATCGTGCTGAACTTCGTGCGCCGGGCCCTGACCACCCAGCAGGAGCCCAGCAATCAGATCCTCATTGGCCTGGCCCTGTTCCTGACCTTCTTCACCATGTCCCCGGTGATCGACCAGGTGAACAAGAACGCCGTTCAGCCGTTCATGGCCAAGGACATCGACCACATCGAGGCCTACCACCGCGCCATGAAGCCGATCCGCGAGTTCATGTTCACCCACACCCGCAAGACCGATCTGGCCCTGTTCGCCGGCATGGAAGGCGGCGGCAAGCCAAAGAACAAAGATGACTTCAGTTCCCTGGCCCTGATCCCGGCCTTCATCACCAGCGAGATCCGGACCGCCTTCCAGATGGGTGTGATCATCTTCCTCCCCTTCCTGGTCATTGACCTGGTGGTGGCCAGCATCCTGATGTCCATGGGCATGATCATGCTCCCCCCCGTCATGATCTCGATGCCCTTCAAGATCCTTCTGTTCGTGATGGTCGACGGCTGGAATCTGGTCATCAAATCCCTCGTGGTGAGCTTCGGAGGGAATGCATGAGCGAGTTCACCTTCCTCGAGATCATGAAGGAGGCCATCTACCTGACCTTTCTCATCTCCCTGCCGATGCTGGCCGTCGGCACCCTGGTCGGCGTGGCCATCAGCATCGTCCAGACCGCCACCTCGATCCAGGACCAAAGCCTTTCCTTCATCCCCAAGCTCCTGGCCACCATCGCCACCATGGTCGCCTTCGGGCCCTGGATGCTGTCCCTGCTGATGCAGTACACGTTCAAGCTCCTGTCGGGGCTTCAGAACTTCGCCCGCTGAGAACGCTGGCAGAGGGCGCTGGATTGACGGACGGAAGATGACCGAGGCCTTCTTCCTGAAAGCGGTCGGCCTGTTCCTGATTGCGCTGGTGCGGTTTTCAGGGTTCTTCGTGAACCTGCCGGTGTTCGGCGAAAGCATCATCCCCATGCGCGTGAAGGCGGGCCTGTCAGCCCTGTGCGCCCTCATCGTCCTGCCCCATCTGGTTGCCACCCAGGAACTGCCTGCCTTGGGGGTCCCTGGCTACGGCCTGATGGCCATCAAGGAACTGGTGCTGGGCCTGACCCTTGGATTCATGGTGATGATCAACATCGACGCGCTGAAGTTCGCCGGCCAGCTGATCGGCATGCAGGTGGGCTTCTCCTTCGTCCAGGTGGTTGATCCCGAATCGAACCGCAGTCAGGCCATCGTCAGCGAGTTCCTGCAGTTGCTCGGGCTGATCGTGTTCCTCGCCGTCAACGGGCATCTGATCCTCCTGCAGGCATTCACGCAGAGCTTCGAACTGGTGCCCCTGGCCGGCCTGAAACTTCCCGGCGGGGTGGTGGCCGAACTCGTCCGGATCTCCTCGATGGTGTTCTGGGTCGGCCTGCAGGTTTCGATGCCGGTCTTCGCGGTGATCCTGATCGGCGACGTCGGGCTGGGGATCATCGCCCGCACCGTCCCCCGGATGAACATCTTCCAGGTCGGGTTCGCCCTCAAGGTCCTGATCGGCCTGCTCGTTTTGGGGCTGTGCCTGCCTTTCGTCGGCGACCTCGTGAAAAACCTTCTCCACACCGTTTACGGCGATCTCAACACCCTGCTCAACGCGATGGGCTGACCATGATCCAGTCCGCTCCCCTACCCTGGCCTCCGTCGCCCCCCCCGCCCCGGGCCGGCCGGCTGTCGGTCGCCGACCGTCCGCTGGACCTGCAGATGTTTGCCGGGGAGAAAACCGAGCCCGCGACCGAGAAGCGGCGCGAGGAAGCGCGCCAGCGCGGGAACATCGCCAAGTCCCAGGATCTGGATTCGGTGGTGGTGATGCTGGCCGGGTTCCTGATTCTGCAGAGCTACGGGCCCACCCTGGTGGGAATGATCGGGGAGTATTTCCAGTATGTCCTGTCGGCCGCCCTGACCACCGAGCTGACCGCCGGCAGTGCTTTCATCCTGATCAGCCAGATGCTGGTGGTGACGACCAAATGCCTGGCGCCGGTCTTCGCGGTCATCATTCTGGCGGCGGTCGCGGCCAACGTCCTGCAGGTCGGTTTCCTGCTGACGTTCGACCCTCTTCTGCCCGACCTGGAAAGGCTCAACCCGGTGGCCGGCCTGGAGAACCTGTTCTCCTGGAAGTCCCTCGGGGAGCTGGTCAAATCCATCTTCAAGATCCTCATTGTGGCCTATGTTCCCTACGCGACCCTGCGTGACCAGATGCCCACTTTCATCCGGCTGATCCAGCTGGAGCCCCTGCCCGGGATGATCGCCCTGGGCCGGATCCTGTTCGCGATGGCCATCAAGATCATCCTGATCCTCCTGGTGCTGGCGTTCGCCGACTATTGGTTCCAGTGGTGGCGCTACGAAGAGAACATGAAGATGTCCAAGGAGGAGATCAAGGAGGAATACAAACAGCGGGAAGGGGATCCCAAGGTCAAGGCCAAGATCCGGGAACGACAGCGGCGCATCGCCGCCCGCCGCATGATGGCCGAGGTGCCCAAGGCTACAGTGGTGGTCACCAACCCCATACACATCGCCGTTGCGCTCCAATACCAGCAGGGAGACTCGTCGGCACCCCGGGTGGTGGCCATGGGCACCGAGCTGATGGCCCAAAAGATCAAGGAGGTCGCCCGACAGCACGGCGTGCCCGTGATCGAGAACAAACCTCTTGCACAGGCTCTCTTCAAAATGGTAGATGTGGGGGACGAGATTCCGGCCGATCTCTATGCGGCGGTGGCCGAGATCCTGGCGCAGGTGTTCCGGATGCGGGCGGCGGCGGCATGAGCGGCACGAAACGGCAGATGAAGATCGGATTTCGCGGTGCACAATGCACCGTCAGGGGCAGGGAATAGGGAATGGCGGAAACAACTCGTCCGGCACCACTGTTGAACATCGTCCCGTTGGCCGATGTCCTCAAGAACCAGGACGTCCTGTTCGCGCTGGGCCTCATTTCGGTGGTCATGATGATGGTGGTGCCCCTGCCCCCCGTCATCCTCGACCTGTTTCTGGCCCTCAACATCGCGCTGGCGCTGGTGATCCTGCTGGTCTCGATCTACACCAAGGAGGCGCTGGAGTTTTCGGCCTTCCCCAGCCTCCTGCTGGTCGCCACGCTGTTCCGCCTCGCCCTCAACGTCAGCTCGACCCGCATCATCCTGGCGGGTGAGGGGGCCAAGATCACGATCATCAAGGCCTTCGGCAACTTCGTGATCGGCGGCAACTACATCGTCGGGGCGGTCGTCTTCACCATCCTCGTGGTGATCCAGTTCATCGTCATCACCAAGGGCGCGGAACGCGTCGCCGAGGTGGCGGCCCGGTTCACCCTCGATGCGATGCCCGGCAAGCAGATGTCCATCGACGCCGATCTGAATGCGGGGGTGATCGACAACGACCAGGCCCGTGACCGCCGCAAGAACGTCCAGCGGGAGGCCGATTTCTACGGCTCGATGGACGGCGCCAGCAAGTTCGTCAAGGGCGACGCCATCGCGGGCATCATCATCACCGTCATCAACCTCCTGGGCGGTTTGGCCATCGGGGTCCTCCAGCGCGGCGAGAGCGCGGCCGAAGCCCTGCAGGCCTACGCGCTGTTCACCGTGGGTGACGGCCTGGTGACCCAGATCCCCGCCCTGCTGATCGCCACCGCCACCGGCATCGTGGTGACCCGCGCCGGGTCGAGTTCCAGCATGGGTCTCGAGCTTTCCGAGCAGTTGGGTTCACGCCCGAAGGTTCTGGCCATCGCGGCCGCCATGCTGGGCTTCCTGGGCCTGATCCCCGGCCTGCCCAAGTTCAGCTTCCTGACCCTGGCGGTGGTCTTCGGCGCCCTTGCCTACATCATCACCACCAACGAGCAGGCCCGCGAGACAAAGGCGGAGGAGGAGAAAAAAGCCAAGGCCGCCGCCCCCACCGGCAAGCCCGAGGACGTCTCCTCGCTGTTGAGCGTCGACCCGCTCGAACTCGAGATCGGCTACAACCTCATCCCCCTGGTCGACGCCAACCAGGGGGGCGACCTGTTGAACCGCATCACCCTGATCCGGCGCCAGATCGCCATCGATCTCGGCCTCGTGGTCCCGCCCATCCGCATCCGCGACAACATCCAGCTGCAGCCATCCACCTACGTCATCAAGATCAAGGGGGTCGAGATCGAACGCTACGAGATCATCCCCGACCAGCTCCTGGCGATGAACCCGGGCACCGCCACCTCGCCGGTCAGCGGCATCGAGGTGGTGGAACCCGCCTTCGGCCTCCCCGCCACCTGGATCCAGCAGTCCATGCGGGAACGCGCCGAAATGGCCGGTTACACCGTCGTCGATCCCTCGACGGTCATCGCCACCCATCTCACCGAGATCATCCGCAAGAACGCCCACGAGATCCTGGGCCGCCAGGAACTGCAATCCATCCTCGAGACGGTGAAGGCGAACTACCCCCTGATCGTCGACGAGGTCATCCCCAAGGCCGTCAGCCATTCCCTTCTGCTCAAGGTCCTGCAGAATCTTCTGCGGGAAGGGGTGTCCATCCGGAACATGGTGACCATCCTGGAATCACTGGCCGACTGCGCCGGGGTCACCGAGGTCGACACCCTGACCGAGGTGGTGCGGCAGGGGCTGTCGCGGCACATCTGCAAGGCGCTGGCCGACGACCAGGGAATGATCCGGGTCATCTCCCTCGATCCCCGCCTGGAGCAGATCCTCGGCAACTCTTTGCAGAAGGTCGATGGGACCACGCAACTGGCCCTCGATCCCAAGATCGCCGCCGACTTCCTGGCCAAACTCAAGGAACGGATCGAGGAGGCGATGGCCGAGGGCCGCAACCCGATCCTGCTGTGCGCGTCCGCCCTGCGTCTGAGCCTCAAGCGGTTGGCCGAGCGCGTCGCCCCCCGTCTCACCGTGCTGGCCTACAACGAGATCCCCAGCACCTTCCAGCTCGAATCGATCGGGCTGGTCGGCCTGTAATCCCGGAGCAGACCCGCCATGATGCAGGACCAGGCCTCCGCCCTCCGCCAGCTGAAGAAACTGCGCGACAGCCTGGCGACCGACCCGCTTCCCACCCCGACGGAACTGCTGGCCAGTCTGCCCCGCCCCAGCGGGTTCCCCGCCATCGCCCTGATCCTGCCCGACCATCGCGGGCTCGACATCCCGCCGTTCCAGGCCTGGGCCCATTCCCTGCTGGGCGATTCGCCCCGCGCCTGCATCTGGGACCAGGGCGGCCTGTTCTCCCTCTTTTCCCCCGCCGCCATCCAGGAACCCTTCGCCGCGGTGCAGACCACGGTGGAGACCGCACGGGGCCCGATCCAGGTGGTGCCCCGCCTGCCCGGCCTGCCGCACCTGGCCAGTCGGCCCGAGGCCGATCGCGTCCGGTTCATCCGCAGTCTGGTCCGCAGTCTGGGAACCATCTCCGAACTGTGGGTTTCCCTGCGGGCGGCCGAGCTCGCCCACTCCCAGGCCATCCTGCACGCCACCGACCTGGCCTGCATCGTGGTGCCCCGCCATCCTGACGCCATCCTGCGGTCGTACGAGGCGGTCAAGGCCATCCACCTGTCGGGCTACTTCTCCACCTTCGGCCTGATCGGACTCGAGGCCGGCGAGGCGGATTCCACCCAGAACCTGGTCGACCGGATCACCGCGGTCGCACGACAATTTTTGTCTCTTGACCTGGTCCCGGCGGGAATGGTACCGTCAGTCCAGACCACGGGAAACAGCATCAACACTCAGCTGAGAGGCCTGGTTGGGGGAATCGACGTGAAATCCACCGAGTTTCTGTATTTCCTGGCCGAGCGGCTGTTGCATCCCATCCCCGGAGACGTGGACTACCCATGACCGATCCCGTGGTCAAGCCGATCGACAGCCTGGTGGCGGAAACCCGCCGACAGATCCAGCCCTATGTCTTCCAGCGGCTGGAAGCCAGGAAGCCCCGGCAGGCGGGACAGAAGATCGCCCGCACCCTGACGATCACCTCGGGCAAGGGCGGGGTGGGCAAGACCAATATCGTGGCCAACCTGGCCATCGCCCTGGCCCAGGCCAGCCGGCGGGTGATCATCCTCGACGCCGACCTCGGGATGGCCAACATCGACGTGGTCTTCGGGATCCGCCCCAAGCGAAACCTGACCGACGTCATCAACGGCACGTATTCCCTCGACGAGATCCTGATTCCCGGCCCCTGCGGCCTGCAGATCATCGCGGGCGGCTCCGGCATCAGCGAGCTGGCCCATCTGGCCCCGGAGACTTCACGGCGCCTGTTCGAGCAACTGCGCTTCCTGGAGGACAAGGCCGACTACCTGCTGATCGACACCGGGGCCGGCATCAACCAGAACGTCATCTCCTTCTGCCTCGCGGCCGACCAGATCGTGGTGGTGACCAATCCCGAGCCGACAGCTCTGGCCGATGCCTACGGCATCATCAAAGTCATCAGCCAGGCCCGCGCCGACAGCCACGTCTCGGTGCTGGTCAACCGCGCCGAGAACGAGGCGGAAGCGGCCTTCATCCAGGAACGGCTGGAAAGCGTGGCCCGCGAGTTCCTGAAGTTCCCCGTGCACCGGCTGGGCTTCCTGCCCAACGACCCGAACATGTACCTCGCCGTGCGGCAGCAGACCCCCCTGCTGTTGTTCTCCCCCATGTCCCCGGCCGCCGTCAGCCTGCGGGGCATCGTCGGCGAGGCGTTCCACGAATCCGTCGCCCAGGAACTGCCCAAGACCGGCATCGAGGGTTTCCTCGACCGTCTGGCCGGTTTCTTCGGGAAGGGGGCGGTCCAGCCATGATGATGAAAAAGTTCGTGGCGGACACCTACTTCGAGGCCATGCTGAAGGCCCAGAACGAGCTGGGCGAGGATGCCCTGGTGGTCACCTCCCGAACATTCAAAGACTCCACCTGGGGCGGTTTCTATGCCAAGGAGATGGTGGAAATCACCGCCATGGCCCCCAAGCCGCGACCGACCGGTCGCCCCGCTCGCCAGGCCCCTCTCCGGCCCGTTCCCGCCGAAGAGCTTCCCGTCCCCGCGCGGGCCCCCGTCGAGCCCGTTCCCCCAGTTCCTCCCTCTCCCCCTCCTCCGCCGCCCCGGCCCCGGCCGGCCCCGGCGGCGCCCAAATCCCGGCCCACCACCGTCCAGCCGCCCGTCGAAGGCCCGCCCCCGGCCGGCTATACCCCTCCCCGCCCCCATCCCC
>CAZKPI010000123.1:0-10277 GCA_964554555.1 uncultured bacterium | reverse complement strand
CGGATCACCCCTCGAGGGTGCGCTCCATCCGCTGGTGCTCGATGGTTCCGAACAGGGTGGGCGCCGGGCCGGTGACCGAATAACCTGCCTTCTCGTAGAACCCGACCACATCAGCCCGCGCGTTGAGCACCAGGCGGCGGAGCCCCCAGCGGCGGGCTTCCGCCTCCAGGCCGCGCAGGATGGCCAGGCCGGTGCCGCGGCCCCGGGTGCGGGGATCGACCGCCATGTATCTGACCTGGCCGGTCTGCCAATCCAGCTGGTGCAGGCGGCCGGTTCCCAGCACCTCACCGGCGCTGGTCACGGCGACCAGCAGAAAAGCCGTGCTGTCCAGGTCGTCGCGCTCACTGCCCGGCGGCTGGTTCCACGGCTGTCGGAGGATGCGCCAGCGCAGGGCGAAGGCCGCCTCCCGCTCGTGCGGCGTTCGCGGCGACCGGATTTCCAGGGGTTCGTTCATGGGCCCCTCCCGGCGTCAGGCCCCGGACGGCCCGGGGCGGCGGGTTGGCGGCGGCGCCGGGGCAGGCGGATCGTCGTTCGGGGCGGGCGGAGCGGAGGCGCCGGCAGGGTTGGCCGCCCGGACCTGGTTCCGGCCCTGGCTCTTGGCCTCGTAGAGGGCCTGGTCCGCCTGTTTGATCAGCAGGTTCGGGTTCGTCATGCCCGCCAGATCGGCGGGCCAGGCCGTGGCCAGCCCGATACTGGCGGTCAGGCTCAGTTCCTTGTCCCCGCCGGCCCGGAAGCGGGTGCGCTCGATCAGGGCCCGGATCTTCTCGGCGACGATGCCGGCTCCGGCCGCATCGGTATTGGTCAGCAGAAGGATGAACTCCTCCCCGCCGAAGCGGGCGAGGAAGTCGTAGACCCGGGTGTTCTCCTTCATCAGCCGGGCGACGACCTCGAGGACCGCGTCTCCGACATCATGCCCGAAGGTGTCGTTGACGTTCTTGAACAGGTCGATGTCGAGGAGGGCGATCGAGATGGGCTGTTGGTGCCGGATGGCCCGGGCGAATTCCTCCCGGTACCGCTGAAGGAAGGCCCGCCGGTTGTTGACCCCGGTCAGGGGGTCCTTGGTCGCCTGGTGGAACAGCCGGGCATTGTTGATAGCCAGGGCGATCTGGGAGGACAGAACCTCCATGATCTCCTCGATGCGCTCGGGGAAAGGGCAGACCACGCCCTGGGAATCGAGGTAGAGGAGCCCGAGGATCCGGCGTTCGAACCGGAGCGGGGCCACCGCCACCGACTTGATGTTGTGGAGGAAGATGCTCCGGTTGTGCGCGAAATCGGGGTCGCTTTCCGTGTTCCCGATCACCAGGACCCGGTTGCCCTTCAGGCTCTTGAGGAGGACGCTCTTGGAGGTGCTCATCTCGCTCTGGATCTCGTTCGGGGAAATGGACCGGTGGGTCACGATCTCCATCTTCTGGGTCTGCTCGTTGAGGAGGACGATGGCCCCCCGATGGGCCTTGGTGATCTTCAGCGCCATGTCCAGGGAAAAATTCAACAGCCGGAAATAGTCCTCGATGTTGGCGAGGGCGAGCCCCACCTCGACCACCGCCGCCAGTTCGCTGACCCGGGCCATGATCTCCGACCGGAGCATGGCCACGGCCGGGCGTTGGGCGGCCGGCAGGTCCTTGGCATACTCCTGGAAACACTCCAGGACCTTTTTCTCCGTTCTGACCAGGAAGGCCGGGAAGATCTTGGTGCGATCGGTCTTGTGGCCTGCCTCTGGCGCGTCCCGGCCGGGGTCGATCCGCATGGTGATCTGGCGCCCGAGCAGGAGCTGTTGATCCGGGGCCAGGTCCGTCCACTCGAAGGGTTTGAGCCGGCGGCCATCGATGGTGGTGCCCAGCGTGCTGTGCTGGTCGCAGACCTGGAGGCCCCCGCCGGCCGCGAGGCGCACGGCCAGGTGCCGACGGGAGATGCAGGGCCGGTCGATCAGGATGGTGCAATCCCCGCCGCGGCCGATGACCAGCTCCTCCTGACCCGTCGGCAGATCGGCTTCCGCGATGCACCGGTGGTCGGGGGTTTCGAAGAAGAGCCTGGTCATGTCATTCTTTCGTCATGCCTGCCGCGATCTCTTCCATGGTCCGGGCGACCTGGGCGAAGCTCTCCGGACGGTTGTCCGGATTCTTGCACAGGCACTCCAGGAGAAGGAGCTCCAACTCCTCGGGGAGGTCGGCGTAGGCCTGGCGGACGGGAATCGGATCCTGGGCGAAAACGCAGGCGACGTTGTTTCCCTTGTAGGGAAGACTGCCGACCAGGGCTTCGTGCAGCATGACGCCAAAGGCGTAGATCTCGGACCGGACCGTGGCATCCGCTCCGCTGAGCCGCTCGGGGGCGAGATACCAGGGGGTCCCCATGACGATGTCGGTCCGGGTGAGGCGGGTGCTCGTTTCTCCGATGGCCAGACCGAAATCGATGATCAGGGCCCGGCCCGTCTTGTCGATGAGGATGTTGTCGGGCTTGATGTCCCGGTGGAGGATCCCCTTGCGGCAGGCGAAATCAAAACCCAGGGCCACCCCGCGCAGGAGTTTCAGGATGAAGACCGCGTGCTGGCGGGTCAGCAGAACCTGGTTCTTCTGCTTCATCGCAATGATCTCGCAGAGGGATTTCCCTTCGACGTATTCGGAGCAGATGTAGAAGGGCTCGGTGATGGAGAGGTCGAAGACGCCCAGGATGGCGGGATGCTTCAGGGACGCCATGATTTGCGCTTCCCGCACGAATCGCTGGCGGTCTTCGACCGAGATGTCTCCCGGCCTGGGAGTCTTGATGGACACCAGCCGCTGGAGGTTCTGGTCGAAGGCCCGGTAGACGATGCCGTTGCCCCCGCGGCCGAGCTCGGTGAACTGGGTATACCGCGGCGGGAACCCTTTCGGGGCGCCTGGAGGTCCGGCCGGAGAGGCGGCCGGAGAGGCGGCGGGTGCCGCGGGCGCCGCCGGGGGGGTGTCGCGGTCGAGTTCCTGGGCCAGGAGACGGGCGTCGGGGAAGCCCGGGAACCTGGACAACAGCTGGTGCAGGCCGTTCCGGGCCTGCTCTGCCTCCCCGGCATTCTGGTGGGAACGGACGATCGCATACAGCCACCGGGGGTCGCCGGGGTGGGTGGCGGCGGCAAACTGGAAAAACCGCAGGGACTCCCGGCCGAACCGTTTCTTCTTTTCGTGCCAGCCGGCCAGGAACAGCTCGATGGTTTCATCCTTCGCGGGAAGGGTGTCGTTGGCCTTCATGAGCATCTTGATCTCATGAAGGCTGGATGCCCCGAGGGACAGGATCAGCTTGTACAGGTGCTTGACCTGTTCCGGCTTCAGCTTGTCCTCCGCGGCCAGTTCGAGGAATTCCTGGAGAGTCTTCTTGCCCAGGCGTCCGGATTTCTGGGCCAACTCCGCGTTGAGGAGCCGGTACCATTCCGGCTTCTTCTTCGCCTCTCCGGTCAAGGCCAGGAACCGCTGGGCCTCCTTGAGGTTGCCGCGGTCGAGGAACGCCCGGATCACGTGCCGGAGGAGTTCTTCGTCCTTTCTGAGGTCCTCGAGGAAGGGTTCCAGGTCGAACTGGCCGGAGGTGACATCTCCCCCGGCCAGGATCTTCTTGCGGAGGGTGGGATAGTCTTCCCCCCCGAAGAGTTTTTTCAGCCCTTGAAACATGTCGTCCGGCCTGCGCTGATTCGCTTCATCCTACCAAAAGCCTGTGGGGAAGGAAAGATCGCCTGCCGGACCGGCCCGCCGGCGGGGGCCGCCGTCAGGCGTGGCGGATGGCCGTTCCGCTGGCGGGGCCGTCGTGGAACTGGAGTTCGTACAACTTGTGGTAGAAGCCCTGCCTGGCCATCAATTCCTGGTGCGATCCCGACTCGACCAGCCGGCCCTGGTGCAGGACGAGGATGCGGTCGCAGTGCCGGATCGTCGACAGGCGGTGCGCGATGATCAGGCAGGTGCGGCCTCGCGTCAGGGTCTTGATCGCCTCCTGGATGATTTTCTCGCTCTCCGAGTCGATCGAGCTGGTGGCCTCGTCGAGCACCAGGATGGTCGGGTCGGCGCACAGCGCGCGGGCGAAGGAGATCAGCTGGCGCTGGCCGGTCGACAGGTTGGCCCCCCGCTCGAAGAGTTCGGTATCGTAGCCCTGGGGCAGGGCGGCGATGAACCCGTCGGCCCCGATCTCCCGGGCGATCTGCCGCACCCGCTCCGGGGAGACCGCCGGGTTCCACAGGCGGATGTTCTCGAGCACCGTGTCGGCGAAGATGAACACGTCCTGGTGGATGACCGCGATGCGCCGCCGCAGGTCCCCCTTGGCGATCGTCGTCAGGTCGCGGCCGTCGAGCAGGATGCGCCCCGCCGCCAGGTCGTACATGCGGTCGAGCAGGGCCGTGATCGTCGTCTTCCCTGCCCCGGTGTGTCCGACGATGGCCACCGACTGCCCCGGCGCGACGGTGAAGGAGATGTCGCTCAGCACCTCGCGGCCGGGGATGTAGGCGAACCGCACCCCCTCGAATCGGATCTCCCCCTGCACGGCGGCCAGGGGTTCCCCTTCCCGCAGGCCCGTCTCCTCTGGTTCGTCCATGAGCGAGAAGACCCGTTCGGCCGAAGCCATCGCACTCTGGAAGATGGTCACCTTCTCGCTGATGTTGCGGATGGGGTGAAAGAAATTCTGGGCATAGGTCAGGAAGCTCACCAGGAGACCGAGGGTGAGGGAGCCCCCCTGCACCATGTGCCCCCCGACCAGCAGGATCACGATGATGCACAGGGCGTTGATGACGGTGATGACCGGGGTGAACAGCGAGTGGTAGAAGACGGACTGCACCTGGGCGTCGCGGTGGCTGGCGTTGAGGGCATCGAACTTGGCCGCCCGCCCCGCTTCCTGTCTAAAAATCTGGATCACCCGCATGCCCGAAATGTTCTCTGAAAGCGAGGCGTTGACCCGGGCGATGCGCGCCCGCACCTCGCGAAAGGCCTGTCGGATGCGGGTCTGGAAGAACCACGCCGCCGCCACCAGCAGGGGGACGGTCGACAGGGTCGCCAGCCCCAGCCCCGGATGCAGCAGCACCAGCGAAACCGCGATGCCCGCGATCAGGAACAGGTCGCCGATCACCATCACGATGCCCGAGCTGAACAACTCGGCCAGGGTGGCGATGTCGTTGGTGACGCGCGTCACCAGCCGGCCCACCGGGTTGCGGTCGAAGAAGGGAAGCGGCATGCGCTGAAGGTGGGCGAAGAAGGCCGCCCGCAGGTCGAACATGACATGCTGTCCGATGTATTGCAGAAGGTAGTTCTGGGCATACGACACCAGGAAGATGAGCACCTCGATCGCCCCGTACAGGAGGCCGAGACGCCAGATCATGGCGGGGTCGCGGCCCCGGATCCCGAGGTCGACGATCCGGCCGAGCAGGTAGGGGTTGACCAGAAAGAGCCCCATGCCGGCCAGCACCAGGGAGAGCGCGAGGACCGCCAGCCAGGCGTAGGGCCGGATGTAGCCGAACAGCCGCCGCACCAGCCGGGCGTCGTAGAACGAGCCCACCACCTCGTCGTCGGCGAAAAAGGACTGGCTCATGGGAGCACCGGGGGCGCGGCGGGCAGGCCGGGGGCCTCGGTCTCCAGCTCCCGCTTGAGGCGCTGTTTTTCCCAAAGCCAGGCATACCGCCCGCCCCGCGCCAGCAGTTCGTCGTGGGTGCCCTGTTCGAGAATCCGCCCCGCCTCCAAAAACAGGATCAGGTCGGCGTTCTGCACCGTCACCAGCCGGTGCGAGACCAGGATCGCCGTCCGGCCCCGCAGGATCTCCCGCAGGGCCGCCAGGATGCGCTCCTCGGTGTCGGTGTCGACCGCGCTGGTGGCGTCGTCGAGCAGGAGGATGCAGGGGTCGAGGGCCAGCGCGCGGGCGATCGCCACCCGCTGTTTCTGGCCGCCCGACAGGTTGACCCCGCGTTCCCCCAGCAGGGAGTCGTAGCCCTGCGCCAGGCCGGTGATCTCGTCGTCGATCTGCGCCGCCCGCGCGCAGGCCTGGATCCGCGCCATCCGCCCAGGGGAGTCAATACCGTCTGCCGCGGCCTCCGCCAGCCCGAACCCGATGTTGTCGCGGATGGTCTCGGAGAACAGGAAGGTGTCCTGCGGCACGTACCCGAAGGCGCGGCGCAGGACGGGCAGGGCATACCGGCGCACGTCGATGCCGTCGAGGAACACCGTGCCGGGGGGCGGTTCCAGCAGACGGAGCAGGAGGTGCAGGAGGGTCGACTTGCCGCACCCCACCGGGCCGGTGAGGCCGAGGGTGCGGCCGGCGGGCAGGGTGAAGGAAACCTCGTGCAGACAGGGCGCGGCCGCTCCGGGATACGTAAATGACAGCCCGCGCACCTCCAGATGGCCGGTCAGGCCGCCGGCGGGCGGCGCGACCGGATCGGCGGGGGAGGCGATCTCGGGCCGCTCGTCGAGGATCTCGGCCGCGCGGCCCAGGGAGGCCATTCCCCGCTGGTGGATGTTGATGCACATGCCCACCGCGGTCATCGGCCAGACCATCTTCAACAGGTAGGCCTGGAATGCCACGAACGAGCCGATCGAGATCTCCCCGTCCAGCACCCGCCGGCCGCCGGCCAGGATCAGGAAGAAGGCTCCGATGCCCACGATCAGTTCGAGGGTGGGGTGGAATCCTGCCTCGACCTTGGCCAGGGTCAGCTTCTCCCCGACCAGCCGGCGGCTGGTGCGGTTGAACCCCTCGATCTGCGCCTCCTCCCGGGCGAACCCTTTGACGATGCGGATGCCCGAGAAGTTCTCCTGGGCCCGCGCCGACAGGTCGGCGACCCGCTCCTGCACCACCTTCGACAGGTCGTGGATGTAGCCGCCCACCTTGGTCACGAAGATCGGCACGATGGGCAGAGGCAAAAGGATGTACAGCGCCAGGCGCGGCGACAGCCAGAGCATGATGAACGGCACCGACAGGAAGTAGAACAGCGCGTCCATCATCAGCAGGAGCCCGATGCCGAACATCATCCGGATCTCGTCGATGTCGTTGGTCAGCCGCGACATCAATTCCCCCGTCTTGTTCCGGTTGAAGAAACCGAACGACAGGGTCTGCAGGTGCTCGTAGAGCTGTTTGCGCAGATCGTAGACGACCACGTGGCTGGTGCCGAGGAAATACTTTCGCCAGTAGTAGCGGAACAGGGCCTGCAGAAGCGAGGCGGCCAGGTAGGCCCCGGCCAGGATCCAGAGCAGGCGCGACCCTTCGCCCCTCTCGAGGACGTCGATGGCCCCCTTGATGATGAGGGGCGGCAGGACGTCCATCGCATCGACGATGGCCAGGGACAGCACCGCCAGTCCGAACTCCTTCTTGTACGTGCGGATGAACGTCCAGAACAGCTTCCGGGCCCGGGACCGGAAATCGCTTTCGGCAGGCGGGGCGGGGGAGGGGCAGGCGGCGTCGGCGGGCTGGCTCATGTCGGCGAAAACCGCGATGGATCGCGGAGCAAGGCAGAATACTCCCCGATCTCCTCCAAGTCAATGCGGGAACGACCGGGCCGCCCCCCCAAAGAGGAACCGCCCCACCCGGTCATCCGGTTGGGGCGGTCAGGAAACGGGTCTGGGGGCGGCCAGCAGGCCCGCGCCCGGGGAAATTCAGCGGTCGGCGAAGGGGTTCGTGTCGTCGGGACTGCCAACCTGGACGGGCTTTCCCTCGGCGGTGGTCCCGCCCTCGTCGGCCGGGGCGGCGGGCAGGGTCGACTTGCCGCGGTCGGCCAGGGCGGCCAGCACCTCGGGCCCCGCGCCCAGCAGGTTCTTGATCTCGGCATCGGACAGCTTGCCGTATGTTTCCTCGTCGAGGATCCGCACGGCCAGGGCCGCATCGCCGGGGTTGGCCTTGGCGAACGCCTGCAGGAAATCCTTTGGTTCGTGCAGATATTTATTGCTGGCCTGGAACGCCTCGAAGATCGCCTTCCGGCCGCCCTTCCCCTCGGTGGCCAGCCGGAACAGCACCATGGCCACCACCCCCTCGGTCTCCATCAACTGCTGGCCGGACACCTTGGGGTCGGCGGCGGGGACGTGGTCATAGTTGCCGCCGTCCTTCTCGAAGTCGATGGTCTTGATGGCGTTGCGCACACTCTCGGCTTCCCGCGGGTATTCGAGCATCTCGTTGAAGATCGCCCACCCTTCCAGGTAGGCCACCCGGGGATAGGTGTGCTCGTTGGTGTGATGCATGTTGTCTTTGCCGTAGAGCGGTCCGCCGTCCTTGATCCAGGTGCGGGCGGCCTCGTAGGCGATCCCGGCAGGAACCGTGCGGTCCATGGTGTGGCAATATTCGTGCAGGAAGGTGGAACGGGCATGCTCGCCCGATCCTGGGTAGTTGTACAAACCCGTGCTCATCTGGATCGACCCGAACGACATTGGCCAGAAGTCCTTTTCGACGGTCGGGACGTTGTCGAATCCCGTGGTGTCGGTCAGCAGGACGCGCACCGAATCCTTCCGGTAGGAATACGGCTGGCGGTCCTTGATCATCTGGCTCGATGAGGCACGGAACGCTTCGAGCATCGCCTTCTGGCCGTCGGTCAGTTCCGCTTCTGACTTGACCCCCATGGCTTTCAGGAGTTCGGCCTCGGAAGTCACTTTCACCCGCCTGACCTTGTAGGCGATGTTGGGGTTCTGGACCGACCGGACCCACTTGGTTCCGGCACCGGGGAAGAACCGCATCTCGGCCTGGCTCCAGGCCATCTTTCCGTAGTTGAGGATCTTCTTGCCGAAGTTCTTGGCTTTGTCCCACCAGGAGCCGCCGGTCGAGGGCTTCTCTTCCTGCACCTCCTCGATGGCCTGATAGTAGAACTCGAACCCGGACTGAGCCGCCCCCAGGTTCGCGGGCCACCACAGGATCACCGCCAGGAACAGCAACAGACACCATCGTCGGATGTTCATGGGCTCACCTCATCATTGGTGGAATGACCAAGGATCCTTTTCATTTTACCAGAGAAACCGGGGATGGTTTTTCCCATTCCTGACTTTGCGCATCTTTCTCCCTGGAATCACCCCGGGGAGCAGGGGGGGGAATTCCCCGGGAAGGCGGGGCCGTCTTCAGGACCGGGGATGTTACAGGTCTTCCTCCTCCTCCCCCGCCTCCTCCAGGGGAACGTCGAGGCAGACCTGGTCGCCGGGGCGCAGTCCCTCCAGCACTTCGATGAAGGCGACCCCCCTGCGGCCGGTGCGGATCTGCCGTTCCACCGCCCCGCCCGGCGTCAGGACCCAGACCGCGGCCCGGTCGCCATTGGGGCGGGTCAGGGCGGCGCGGGGCAGGAAGGTACAGCCGGTGGCAATGACAGCGGCGATCTCGGCTTTGAATGTGAGCCCGGGCCGGAACATCGGGTCGGTTCGCGTCAGGGCGAAGGTGACCTTGTACTCTTTCAGAAACCCTTCCGGGTCGTTGCGTCCGAGCCGCTCGTTACGGCTGATGGGGTAGGGTTCCCTGCTCGCGAGGACAGCCGGGAAGACGCGGTCGGGAGCGATGGTCAGGGTCAGCGAGGCGGGACTGCCCGGCGTCAGGCAGGGGTACTCGGCGGCCGGCACGTATGACACCCCCCGAAACCGGTCGAGATTGGGCAGTTCGAGCAGTTTGTCGCCGCACCGCACGACCTTTCCCGCCTCGATGCGTCCCATCTCGTTGTTCAGGCGGATGAACGGCTTGTAGACAATGCCGGGGCCCGGCGCCCGGATCACCGACCTGGCGATGTTCTCCTGCTGGATGTCGATCTTGCGGCGGGCCTGCTGGACCTGGAGTTCCTTGACCTTGAGGGCGGCCTCGCGTTTCTGGCGGAACTCGCCCAGGGCGGCCTGGGCGTATTTCAGCTCCAGCTCGGCCTGCTCGACCCCCAGTTTCGCCTTCTGCCGTTCGATCTTCGAGAAGACGATGGCATCCTCGATCACCATGGCCCGGGCTTTCTCCAGTTCGAGTTCCCGGCGTTTCACGTTCAGTTCGAGGTCGATCCCGTCGTTCTGCAGGTCGAAGCGGACCTTCTCCAGTTCGGCCTGGGCGACCTCGACCTCGTCCCGGGCCGCTTCGAGGGCCCGCTGGAAGTCGCCGTCCTCCAGCTCGACCACGATATCGCCAGCCTGCACCGGAGTGCCGTCCTCGAGCACCGACCGGATGGTGACCAGCCGCGTCTCCTGCAGTTCGGGAGCGTACACCTGGACGCTGTCGCAGGCCTCCATCTCGCCGTGGAAGACGAACGACTCGACGAGATCCCCCTGTCGGACGGGGGCCAGGACCCGGTCCTCCCCCCCGCCGCCGTCCTGACCGGTCAGCCGGGGCAGGACGGCCGCCAGTGCGGCCAGGGCCAGGAT
>CAZKPI010000122.1:8427-10310 GCA_964554555.1 uncultured bacterium | reverse complement strand
CAGCCGCCGGCCGCGGACCTCGACGGTGACCGGCAGGCCGCGCTGGCCGGCGCGGGCCCGGCAGGCGGCCAGGAAAGCGCCGAGCGTGTCGGAAACCGCACGCACCCGGGCCTCGCGGGCGACCGAGCCATAGTAGCCGGCTCCCAGCGCGGCCATGGTGCCGATGGCCAGCATCACGATCAGCAGTTCGACGAGCGAGAAGGCCCGCCGGGCGGGACCTGCCGAGGAACAGCCGACCGGCCGCGCAACAGCGGGAGGCGGAGCGGCGGCCCGGGGCGGCGGGAACGGGGCGGGGGAGGCGCGGGTCCCGGGTCGGCTCACGAGGGGCTTCCCCAGGGGAGGGGTGTCCTGGTTACCAGTAGTGATGGGCGCTGTCCTTGGAGCCGTCGGCGCCCATCTGGCCGTTCATGCCGATCCAGCGGGGCCCGAGGCGGAGGGCGCAGACCACGCCGCGTCCGCCCATACTGCCGCTGGAGCCGATGATCCACAACCCGGTGTTGTCGGTGTTGTAGAACCGGTAGCTGGAACCCGGCCAGGTGTAGCCCCACCGGTTGGAGGCCTCGGGGCAGATGAACAGCTTGGAGTCCTTGGCGATGTCGTTCAACTGCAGAAGGGCGTTGGAATACTTCCAGCGCAGGTTGCCGGAACGGTCGATCCAGGCGAACCGGTTTTTCCCGGGGTCGAGCTCGAAGTTCTTGGCCTCCCACAGCGAGACCAGGCTTTCGATGGCCTTCTGGTTGGACAGGCACGACTTGGCCCGGGCCACCGAGGCGATGCTCTGGTAGCGGGGAATGGCGATCGCCACCAGGATGCCGATGACCAGGACGACGATCAACAGTTCGACCAGGGAGAAACCGTTCCGATTCATGGGGGCCTCCAAGACAAAGTTCCCGCGCCCGCGAGGGGACTCGAGGGTACTCTATCGCACCATCTTGATTAAGTCAAACATCGGGAGATACATGGCCAGGGCCAGGATGACCACGAAGATCGCCATGAAGATGACCAGCATCGGCTGGATCAGGGTGACCACCGCCTCGATCGTGGTCTCGAGGTCGCGTTCGTACATCTGGCCGGCCTTCTCGAGCATGCCGCCGGTGTTGCCGCTGCGCTCGCCGACGTCGGCCATCAGGATCAGGCTGTCGGGGAACAGGTCGCGGTGCCGGTTCATGCCCTGCGACAGCGACTCGCCGCGCGCCACCCCCGCCTTGATCTCGGCCATCGCCTCCTTGAAGATCGCGTTGCCGTGGGCCCGTTCCACCGCCCCCAGCGAGGTCAGGATGGGAACGCCGCATTTGAGGAGGGTGCCCAGGGTGCGCGAGAACAGGGCCAGTTCGATGTGCCGGATGAGCGCCCCGACGAGGGGGATGCCCAGGCCGACCACCCCCAGCATCCGGCCCCCCTTTTCGGAGCGGGCGAACAGCGAGAACAGGAAGATCGCCAGGGGGATGCCGATCAGCAGGTGCCAGCTGTAGGCGGTGAGCAGGTCGGAGACGGCGAGCACGAACCGGGTCGGTCCGGGCAGGGGTTGTCCGTTTCCCTCGAAGTTGGCCACGAAGTTGGGGAAGACGAACACCAGAAGGGCCCAGGCCACCACGATGGTGACCACCAGCAGGATGGCCGGGTAGATCATTGACTGCAGGACCTTGGACCGGATGCGGTACATGGCGTCGTAGAGCTGGGCATACCGCTCGAGCACCTGGTCAAGGATGCCGCCGATCTCGCCGACCTCGACCATGGTGATGAACAGGTTCGAGAACACCCCCGGGTGCCCCTTGAGGGCGTCGGAAAAGGATTTGCCGGTCTCAATCTTTTCCTTCAGGTCTTTCAGCAGGGTCCGCAGGTTGGAGTCGGGGAGCTGGCGGTAGAGGGCCTGCAGGCTCATG
>CAZKPI010000122.1:0-8417 GCA_964554555.1 uncultured bacterium | reverse complement strand
ATCAGCGGACAGCCGGCGTTGAGCAGGCTCGACAACTGCATCAGCAGGTAGTTCATCTCCCGCTGGGAGATGCGCAGGGTCTGCTGGGACATGGCCGCCAGGGTGCCGAGCGGTGCCGCCGTGATCTCGACCACGAAGAACTGCCGGTCGGCCAGCCAGGCCCCGACCTCCTCGGGCGACTGGGCGTCCATCACCCCGTTCATCGGCTTGCCCCGGGCGTCGAGAGCCTTGTAGGCGAACCGCTGGATGGTCATGCCCGCCCGTGGCCGCCGGTTCCGCGTTCGGCCACCTGTTCGACCTCCTCGCGGCGGGTCAGCCGGACCACCTCATCGTAGGTGGTGACGCCCTTGGCCACCTTCTTCATCCCGTCCTGGCGCATGGTGCGCATGCCGTTCTTGATGGCGGCCTGGCGGATGGTGCGGGCGGAGGCGGACTGCAGGATGAGGGCGTGGATCTCGTCGCTGATCGTCATGATCTCGTGGATGGCGGTGCGGCCCAGAAAGCCGCTCTTGCGGCAGGTCAGACAGCCGGTGGCGCGGAAGATGCGCTGGGAGGGCAGGCGGGCCTTCTCGAGGGCGGCCTTGACCACGGGGTCGGGGGTGCCGGTCGTCTTGCAGGAGGTGCAGATCTTGCGGACCAGCCGCTGGGCGCCGACCCCGATCACCGCCGAGGCGACCAGGTAGGGCTCGACCCCCATCTCGATCAGGCGGGTGATGGCCGAGGCGGCGTCGTTGGTGTGCAGGGTGGAGAAGACGAGGTGGCCGGTCAGGGCCGATTCGATGGCGATCTGCGCGGTCTCGAAGTCGCGGATCTCGCCGATCAGGATGACGTTCGGGTCCTGGCGCAGGATGGAGCGCAGGGTGCGGGCAAAGGTCAGGCCGATATCGGGCCGCACCTGCACCTGGTTGATGCTGGGGATCAGGTATTCGACCGGATCCTCGACGGTGGTGATGTTGATCTGGCCGTTGCGGATGAAGTTGATGGCGGCGTACAGGGTCGAGGTCTTGCCCGAGCCGGTGGGGCCGGTCATCAGGATGATGCCGTTGGGCGACAGGCTGAGGGTCTTGAACATCTCGAGAAGCTGGTCGTCGAACCCGACCTGTTCGAGGGTGAGTTGCATGCGGCTCTTGTCGAGGATGCGGATGACGATCTTCTCGCCGAACACGGTGGGCAGGGCCGACACGCGCAGGTCGATCGAGGTGTCCTTCACCTTGACCTTGATGCGGCCGTCCTGCGGCAGGCGCTTCTCGGAGATGTCCATCTGGGCCATGATCTTCAGACGGGAGACCAGCTCGTTCTGGATGCTCTTGGGCGCCTTCATCAGCTCGTTGAGGATACCGTCGAGGCGGTAGCGGACCCGGATCACCTCTTCATCGGGCTCGATGTGGATGTCGCTGGCGCGGTCGTTGATCGCCTGCTGGATCACATTGTTGACCAGATTGATGATGGGGGCGGTCTGGTCGCCTCCCGCCAGGTCGAAGGTGTTGAAGAAGCTCTCGTCGAGCTTTACCTCGTCCTTGCGGGCGGCCGTCAGGGTGTCGACGGCGGCCTGGAGGGTGTCGCTGGCGCCGTAGTAGTGCCGGATGGCGGCCTCGATCTGGGACTCGGGGCTGATCCCGATGCGGACCTCGTAGCCGGTCTGGTAGGTGATCTCGTCGATGATGAAGACGTCGAGGGGATCGGCCATCGTGATCTGCAGACGGTTGCCGTCGAGGTTGATGGGCAGAAGGTTGTGACTGCGGACGATGCCCTCGGGAATGGTGGTGAGGGCTTCGGGGGGGATGGTCACGTCGTTCAGGTTGAGGAAGGGGATGTCCATCTGGCGGGCCAGGGTGATTCCGATGCTTTCCTCGGTGGCGAGGTTCATATCGACGAGGACCTTGCCCAGCCGCACCCCCAGCGTCTTCTGCTTGGCGAGGGCCTCCTTCAGCTGTTCGGCGGTGATCAGGCCGGCCTCAACCAGGGTGTCGCCGAGGCGCTTGCGTTGGGTGGTGGTGGCGGGTGCCGGCATGGGTGTGAACAGCCTTCCCTCAGCGTTTCCAGAAACGCTGGCGGGCGATCTCGTAGCGCGGGTTGATCTCGAGGGCCCGCCGGTAGGCCAGCTTCGCCTCGCTCTGCAGGCCCTTGGCCTCCAGGGCCTGGCCGAGCTTGTAATAGGCGTCGGCGAACCCGGGGAATTTCTGGACGAACCGCTTCAGCTGTCGGATCGACTCCTCAACCAGGTCGGGGCTGTCGAACAGGACCGAGATCTCGTAGTTGTAGGCATCGGTGTCCTGCGACTGGTACTCGGCGAAGAAGAGGGCGATGACCTTCTTGTACTCAACGAGCGCCTCGGCCGGCCGGTTCAGCGCCTCGAGCAGTTGGGCCCGCTCGTTCAGGGCCTCGCGGTATTTGGGGTTGAGGGCGATGGCCTCGCGGAGCTGTTCGTCGGCCTGTTCCAGGGCGCCGGTGGCATGGAGGGCGAGGGCCAGGTGGAAATGGGCGTCGGGCCAGCGGCAGCCGGCCTTCAGCACTTCCCTGAAGGCGGCGATGGCCTCTTCATACTGTCCCGCGTTGAGCAGGGCCTTGCCGAAGTTGTTCCAGTATTCGGGGGTGGATTGCTGGGCCACCAGCCGGCGGTACTCCGCCAGGGCTTCGTCGAGACGCCCGAGCTGGGCCAGGGCGTTGGCCAGACTACAGCGGAGCAGGTGGTTGTCGGGGTCCTGGGCGAGCTTTTTGCGGTTCTCCTCGCAGAGTTCCTCGAGCAGACCCTCGCTGTAATAGCTTGACGCAGGCTTCCCGTCGGTCACCGGATGGTCC
This sequence comes from uncultured bacterium, assembly GCA_964554555.1. Taxonomy (GTDB): domain Bacteria; phylum Muiribacteriota; class Ozemobacteria; order Ozemobacterales; family Ozemobacteraceae; genus Ozemobacter. The sequence continues at coordinate 5,618 of CAZKPI010000122.1, read as the reverse complement.
TTCCGGGGCGGTCCCTTGGCGGTGCGCAAAACGGACGTTTCGCGCCGCCCTCCGTGGCGGCGAAGGGGAAGCCCTTCCGACATCGTGTCGGTCGGGTCATGGCTTCCTGAGGGCGGGTTCGATCTTCTCGAACCGGGTCTTCAATTCGAGCGAGCCGGGGCCGGAGGCGACCGGGAGGGGGGGGACGTGGCCGTCGGGGACCACGGGGGCGGGCGGCACCAGGGCGGCCGCGGACGAGCCCCCGGCGGGGCGGGCGAGGGTCTCTTCATCCACCCGCTGGAGCCTGGGCAGGGGACTGCCGGGGATGGGGGGAAGGGGCCCGCGGACGATGTTCTTCTCCTGGACGGCGGCCGTTTCGCTGGCCGCCTTGGCGGCCTTGGCCGCGGCGTCCTCGGGGCGGACCCAGTTCCGGTATTCCTCTTCGGGCCCGCCGGGGGAGAAATACTGCAGGAACTGGCAGACGTCGGAGCTCTCATTGAGATATTCGTGGAAGGTCTGGGGCGGGATGTAGGCCGCGGTGTCGGGGCCCATCACCTTGACCTCCGACCCGATGCGGAGGGTCAGGTTGCCCTTGAGGACGTAGAGGACCTCGGTGACATAGACATGCCGGTGGGATTTGACGTGCGCCCCCGGCAGGTAGGTCAGGTGCTGAAGGGTGGCCAGGGTCGGCCCGACCCGGGCGGGGTCGATCAGCAGTTTGGCCCCGATGCGCTGGTCGGGGGAGGTGTAATAATGGGCGTCCGCAAAGGCGAAGAAGTTGTGGGAGTCAGGCGCCGCGGCCTTCTTCTTCGACCGGGCGGCCGCGGTTCCGGCCAGGAGCAGGAAGAAGATGAAGCCCAAAGCGAGCAGACGGCCCGCGCCCGCGTTTCGTGCAGAGAAAAAAGACCAGAGGGACGATCTTGGTGTCTTCATGGCAGGGATTCTATCTGCATCCCAGAAGGGTTGTCAAGGACGACAAGGCGGCCCCGGCCGCTGGAGCCCGGATTCCCGCGGGTCGGCGGTTGCATCGACCGCCGCCGGCATGGTAGATGAAGGGGCCGGTGTCTGGGCGCCTCAGCGGGGGCTGTCCCCCCCGGGGCCGGCCCGGCCGGACCAACGTCAACGGAAGGAAAGGGGATTCACATGGCCATCAACCTGAATGGGCGGCATTTCCTGCGCCTGGAAGACTTCACCCCGGAGGAGATCCAGTATCTGCTCGACCTGGCGGCCGACCTCAAACGTTTGAAGCGCGCCGGCGTCAAACCCCGCAGTCTCGAAGGCAAGAACGTGGCCCTCATCTTTGAAAAGGCCTCCACCCGTACCCGGTGTGCCTTCGTGGTCGCCTGTGTCGACGAGGGGGCGCACCCCGAATACCTGGGCAAGGGAGACATCCAGCTCGGCAAGAAGGAGACCGTCAAGGACACCGCCCGCGTTCTGGGCCGCATGTTCGACGGCATCCAGTTCCGCGGCTTCAAGCATGAGACCGTCGAGGAGCTGGCGAAATACGCCGGCGTCCCCGTCTGGAACGGACTGACCGACAAGTACCATCCGACCCAGGTGCTGGCCGACTTCCAGACCGTCATCGAGAATTTCGGCCGGTTGAAGGACATCGGGTTCGCCTACCTCGGCGACGGCCGCAACAACATGGCCAACACCCTGATGATCGGCGCGGCCCAGATGGGCATGGATTTCCGCATCGTCGCCCCCAAGTCGCTCTTCCCTGAAAAAGAACTGGTGCAGACCGCCGAGCGGTATGCCAAAGAGTCGGGGGCCCGCATCACCCTGACCGATGACGTCGAGAAGGGGGTCAAAGGCGCCGATGTCCTGTACACTGACGTCTGGGCCAGCATGGGCGAGGAGGCCGAGATGGCCGCCCGCATCAAACTGCTGAAGCCGTACCAGATCACCATGAAGATGATGAAGGCCACCGGCAAGGAAAGCCCGATCTTCCTGCACTGCCTGCCCGCCTTCCACAACCACGACACCGAGGTCTCCCGCGAGGTCGGGGCCATGGAGGTGACCGACGAGGTGTTCGAGAGCAAATATTCGAAGGTCTTCGATCAGGCCGAGAACCGCCTGCACACCATCAAGGCCGTGATGGTCGCCACGCTCGGCGTCCGCTGACCGCAAAAGGTATTCCCGCGCCGCTTCCGGCGCGGGTTTTTTGTTTTTCTTCGCCATCCGGTTCGACAATCGCCTCTCGCGCGAGTTTCGGCGAAGCTGGAAAAATGCTTGCATGGAATGAATTGTTCCGGTAAAGTGCCCTTGTAGGCAAATCCACTTACAGAGGAGCGAATGATGGAAAAGATCGACCTGTCCGCGGTCCGAAAACTCCTGCGCGGCCTGCTCAACGGCAGCCTTGAGATCGTCAGCCGCGGCAAGGGCCGGAAAGCCTCGGGCCAGGCTGGCAAGGCCAACGGCAAGGGGCGGGCCGCCAAGGCCAGGCGCCGGAAACCCGGCCGCAAGCCGATGTCCCCGACCGCCCGGGCCAAGGCCCTGCAGAAGGCCAAGCGCGCCAAAATCCGCGCCGCCCGGCAGCAACTGCCCCAGCCCCGACAGGTCTTCGAATTCCTTCACGGCAAGACCGACGGAGCCAAGCTGTCGGTCCTGGCCAAACACTTTGGGGCGCGGCGTTCTCTGCTCAAGGTCATGCTCCGCAAGCTGGTGGAAAAGCAGGATCTCGACTGCGCCCACGAGGTCTATTACCTCAAGCGCCGCATCCGGAAAGGACCTGGGATGACCGCCGAACCCAAGGCCCCTCCGATCAAACCGTCCGCCATCCTCGACTACCTCAAAGACCATCCGGGGGCCACCCTCGTCCAGATGACGAAGAAACTCGGGGCCGAGACCTATCAGAAGCTCATCAAGGTGGTCAACCAGCTGAAAAGGGAAAACCGGGTCAAGGTCGAGGGCAAAGCCTACTCCCTGGCCTGATCCTTCTGTTCCGCCTCCTCCCTCGCGCCGCCCCCGGCCAGCCGCCGGGGGCGCGGTGCGCTGGGCCGTTCCGGCCCGGCGGCAGGTTGTATTTCATCCCTGGGGATGGGATAATGGGCTATACCCGGAGAGGACATGGACCGCTCCCACATCCTCCAACTGCACAACTCGTTCCGCCGGCGCCTGCACGGTTTCCTGTTTCTCGAGAGCACCCTGTGGGCGGCCTCGTGCTGGTTCTTCACCGGCGGGACGGCGATCCTGGTTTTTCGCTCGGCGTGGGGGGTGGCCAACCCGTCCATGGTCTGGGTGGTGCCCGGACTGCTCATGGCCGCCGCCTTCGGGGCCTGGCGGGCTGGCCAGCGCCTGCCCGATGACCAGACCCTGATGGCCCTGCTCGATCGGGAGAACCGGGCCGGCGGTCTGCTGATGGCGGCTGGCGAGGGTCCGATCGGTGCCTGGATCGGCCGCCTGGCCCGCCCCGCCGAACCGCCCATCACCTGGCGGGGCCGGCGCAGTCTGCTGGTCTTCGCCGCCGCGACGGCCTATCTCGTTCTCGGGTTTGCCCTTCCCCAGCAGATGGTCAAGCCTCCCGGCCCCCAGCACCTCGACCTGCAGGCCGAGGGCGAGCGCCTGCAGGAGAAGATCGACGCCCTGAAGAACGAAAACCTGCTCGAGGCCGCCCAGGCCGAAAAGATGGAGGAGAAGCTGAGTGCGCTGATGAAGGAAGCCACCAGCGACGATCCCGCCAAAACCTATGAAGCCCTCGACCACCTCGAGGAGATGCTGGCCAAGGTCACCAGCCAGGCCCTCGAAAAGACCCTCGACCGCAACCAGAAACTCGCCGAGGCCGGGGCGCTGGCCGAAGGGCTTCTCGAAGACCCCGCCTCCTCCACCTTCCAGAGCCGGCTCGGCGCTCTCAATGAGACCCTCGAGTCCCTCCAGGGGGCCTCCGGCACCGCCAGCATGCCGGCCGGGTTCGACGATCCCGACCTGGTCACCCCTCTCGACGAGAATGCCACCCCCGAGCAGATCCAGCAGTTGCTCGACAAGCTCGGCAAACAGCAGATGAACCTTGATGCCAAGCTGATCAAACTGGGCAAGGTGGGACTGATCGACAAGAAGACCTTCGAGGCCCTGAAGAAGAAGGCCGGGGCCGGTTCCTCCCCCAATCCCGACCAGGGGATGATCGTGTTCGACGAGGAGGGGAAGGAGGGTACTGCCGGGTCCGAGGCCATCCTGCTCGATCTGCCGGGGGGCGGCCAGCCCGGCAAGGGCGGCATCAGCCGGGGCCGCGGCGATGCCCCCCTGCGGTTCAACGGCAAGACCGACGAGAGCGGGGTCGGTTTCAAGGAGGAGGCCCTGCCTCCCGCCCGGCTCCCTGCCCTCGACAACAGCCAATCCATCGGGGTCGGTCTGAGCGCCCCCGCTGTCGAGACCCGGTTCGAACCGGTTGGCGCCGGCGGCTTCGCCGAGGGGGCGCACGGCACCGCGGCCGCCCATACCCAGCGCATCCTGCCCCAGCACCAGTCCACCGTCAAGCGGTATTTCCAACGCCAGGAAGGAGGCCAGTGACCGGGGCGACCGTCCCCCTCACCCCACGATTCCCGCCATGACCACCCTGACGACTGCCACGCCCCCCGCGACCACCCCCGCTTCCGAGGCCCTCCTGACCCCCGAAGCCCTGGAGCCCGCCTCCCGCCTGCTCACCGAAGCCCTCGCCCAGCTCGATGCCATCCTGCTCGGGCGGTCCGACCTCCACCGGCTTGTGCTGGTGGGCATCGCCAGCCGCGGCCATATCCTGCTCGAAGGCGTGCCCGGCGTCGGCAAGACCGCCCTGATCAAGACGCTCGGCCAGCTCTTCCATCTCGAGTTCAAGCGGGTGCAGTTCACCCCCGACCTCATGCCCGGCGACATCCTCGGTGCCCACATCCTTCAGCAGACGGCGTCCGGGGCCCGCGAGATGACCTTCCAGCCCGGGCCCGTCTTCACCAACATCCTGCTCGCCGACGAGATCAACCGGGCCTCACCCAAGACCCAGTCCGCCCTCCTCGAGGCGATGCAGGAACGCTGTGTCACCCTGCTCGGCGTCACCCGCCCCCTGCCCGACCCGTTCTTCGTCCTGGCCTCGCAGAACCCCATCGAGCTGGAAGGCACCTACCCCCTGCCCGAGGCCCAGCTCGACCGCTTCCTGTTCAAACTGCAGGTCGCCTGCCCCGACGCCGGCACCCTTGAACGCATCATCGGCACCCGCCGGCAGGGCATCCCCCCCGCCCCGACTTCCACGGTCAGTCCCGAACAACTGCGCTCGCTCTTCGCCGCCATGGACCGCATCTTCCTGCCCCGACCGGTGGCCCGCTTCATCTCCCGCCTGGTGTCCGCCACCCACCCGGCGGGGGCCGAAGCCACCGAGCTGGTCAAAAAGTTCGTCTCCTACGGGGCCTCCCCCCGCGCCGCCATCGCCATCGCCGAATCGGCCCGGGCCGTCGCCCTGCTGGCCGGCCGCCCCACCGTCGGGTTCGAGGACGTGCGGACAGTGGCCCTGCCTGCCCTCAACCACCGCGTCCTGCTGAACTACCAGGCCCGGTTCGAGAAGGTCTCCGTCGAGGAGATCCTGCAGAACCTGCTGGAATCCCTCGAGGTGACCGGGGCGGCCCTGCCCGGCACGATCGGCGTGGGGAAGAGCGATGAAGCCGGCGCCTGAGCTC
>CAZKPI010000121.1:6285-10318 GCA_964554555.1 uncultured bacterium | reverse complement strand
CGGCCGCTTCGCCCAGACCGAAGAAGCCGCGGATCTTGCTCATGATCGAGGACTTGCTGGCCACCAGGCGGGAGGCCCGGGTGGTGGCGTCGAGCTTTTCGAGAACGCCGTCGGTCTCACTGCGCCGGCGGGCCAGGATGCCCGAGATCTCCTCGGTCAGCGAGGGGCGCGCCTCGAGCACCTGCCGGAAGATCTCCCGGTCGAGGCGATAGGCCAGCACCGGGGTGGCGGCCACGACGGTGGCATGGCGCGGCTCCCCGGTCAGCAGACTCCATTCGCCGAAGAAGTTGCCCGGCCCCAGTTCGGCCACCTTGACCGCCTCGCCGTCCTTCGAGGCGACCGACACATCAGCCCGCCCTTCGACCAGGATGTAGAGCCAGTGGGCCTCGGCACCCTGCCGGGTCATGACCTCGCCGGCCATGAACGGCGATTCGACGAGGTTGCCGGCGAGAAGGGCGAGCTCCTCCTCCTGCAGATTCTGGAAGAGATCGATCCGCTTCAGCATCTTGTGCCGCTCCCGCTGGGCCTGGCTCGCCAGGCTGGCCTTCCGCTCCTCGGTCAGCTTGGTCATGAACACGGCGTGCGCGGGGATCGACAGGGAGATCCCGTTGCGGTGGAGGGCGGCGGCCACCACCATCCGCACGGCTGAGTCGGTGGGGTCATCGACCGCCAGGTCGGTCAGCCAGTAGCGGACGGCGTACCGGCACCAGCTCTCCTGGAAGTCCATGAGCAGGACGCTGGGGGCAGGGGTTTTGGCCACCCGGGGGAGGTTGGCCCCGGCCAGGGCGGCGGTGACGGTCTCGAGGACCTTGGCGGGAGGGAACCGGAAATCGACGTTGAACCAGACCCAGCGCCGCCACTGCACCGGTTCACCCTGCCTCTGCCCGAGGAGCATGACCCGGTTTTTGACCAGCTGGCTGTTGGGAACCAGGATGGTCTCCCAGTTCCGGGTCTCGATGGCCGTGTAGCGCCAGGTCGTTTCGAGGACCCGGCCGGACAGGTCGTCGACCTTGACCCAGTCGCCCACCCGCACCGAACCGTCGATTTCCAGGGCCAGGCCGGCCAGGACGTTGCCCAGGGTGTCCTGCATGGCGAACCCGATGACGCCGGTCAGCACGGCGGAGGTGGCGATGATGCCGGTGAGGTTCACCCCGTTGGCCTGCAGGTGGTACATCCCCCAGACCACGGTCAGGATGGCCACACAGACGTCGTGCAGGATGCGGGGGGGGTGCAGTCCGAGGGCGGGGATCACACAGCGAAGCATGGCCTGGCCGACCAGGGTGATGAAGGCCACCCCTTCCAGGAAGATCGAGACGCCGGCGGCCGCGTCGGCCAGACGGTCGTAGCCAAACCAGGCGGGAAGGTCGGCCAGGCACTGGCCGAGGATGCCGGCCGTGAACGCCTTCAGGGAGAAGGCCAGGGGTTCGGGGGGCACCTGCCGCCGGAAGCGGAGCAGGAGATAGATCACGACGAACATCGAGATGGACTGGGCGGCGGCGGAATGGAGGTGCGAAAAACCCATGGCGGTCGTCCCCCTGGTGTCGGTTCCGGGTCTAGGGCTGAAGGATGGCTTTGCGATGGACGCGGCGGGCCAGCTGGGACAGGGTCAGCGGCCGTTCGCGGAACTGGAAGGCCTGGAACGCCCCCAGCTGGTCGATGGCGTGGGGGCCGCCGGCATCGTTGCCGGGGGGAAGGACGCCCCAGACCCTGATGCCTTCCGGGGTGAGCGAGACGATCTGGACATCACTGCCCCGGTTCTGGAACGGCGTGAAGGCGGCAGGGCCGGTCTGGGTCGGGGCCCCGACGTGGTTCACCGGCAGGAACTCCATGCGCGGGCAGGGTTGGGCGGGCAGGGGCAGGCCGCCGGAAGCCAGCTCCTTCACCGTGTCGAGAAAGACGCCGGTGACCACTTCGGTCGGCGGGCGGCCGTCGAGCCAGTCGAAGGAGCTCGTCTGGCGGAGGGCCCGGGAGAGCAGGCTTGATTGGGTCCAGGTGGGGTCGGAGGAGACCATCCAGGCGAAGGGGCCCAGCACCTTGCCGAACAGGCGGGCGTTGAGGTTGGTCCAGAACCGGTCGAACAGGCCGGCGCCGGGGTCGTCGAGCAGGCCGTCGGCATTGCGGTCGGTGCGGCGCCCGTTCCACCGGGCCATGGCCACCAGCGCCTGCTGGGCCGCGACCGGCAGGGCGGCGGCATCGATCAGACGGGCCAGTTCCTCGCGAAAGAACCAGGCCCGCAGGTCGGTGCTGGCGATGGCGCGGTCGAGATCACGGAAGAACTCGGGCGAGAGCCGCTCACGGTTGCGCCCGAGCTGGTCGTCCAGGAAGGCACTGCGCTGGTCGGCACCCCAGGCGGTCTGCAGGTCCCCGTCGCGGAAGCCGGCGACGGGCGGGCAGTTCCAGTTGACGAACCAGCCGTTGGGGGGGTTGAAGCCGGCCAGCCGGACGTCCGGGTAGGGGAACTGCGCGGGCCGCCGCACCGGCAGACGGTCATCGCCGAAGCTCTGGCGGCTCTTGCCGAGGCCGGCGTAGACGTAGGCGATGTTGCCCGCCCGGTCGGCGCCCAGCCAGTTGATCGACAGGGCCATGCCGTCGGAGGCGCCGACCCACTCGGTCAGGGTCGGCGCGAAGTTGGAGGCAAACCAGGCGGCGTAGGAATCGATGACCCGGCCCTTCCAGCCCCGGGTCTTGACATACCTGACCTTCCCCTCCACCGCGATGACCGGCCCCAGGTCGGTTTCCTCGATGACCCGCTCGACGGGCCGGGACCGGCCCTTGACCGTGAACCGCTCGACCCGTCGCCGGAGAGGCAGGGTCAGGCCGTCCCCCAGAAGGGTCTCGGGGTTGGCCGGGTCGGGCACCAGGGCCAGCAGATCGACAAGGTTGGCCACCCCGGCGGTGGCGGTGAAGGCGAGATGCCGGTTGGCCCCGAACAGGAGGGCGAAGTAGCCGACCGGGGTGGTGCCGACCAGGTCGAACTCGGGGCAATGCAGGCCGACCTCGAAGAGGGCCGAAGGTTTGAAATAGCCCATCTGGGGCCCGCCGAACAGCACCGCCCCCTTGCCCCCGAAGGGGCGCATCGACAGTGCGACGGCGTAACTGCCGGACTTCTCGGGAATGCCGATGCTCTTGAGCAGGGAGTTCCGCTTGCGGCTCCGGAGGGTCGGCGATTCCAGGGTTCCCTCGGGGATCGCCTCGGGAAGGAAGTTCGGCAGGTGCCGCAGTTGGGCCGGCAGAGGGGAGCGGCCCCGGAGCGTCGTGTAGACCCCGGGATCGTGGTGGAAGATCACGTCCTCGAACGCCTGCGAGGCCCGCCTGGCCCCGAGATTCCTGACCAGGTGGTTCAGCAGATGGAGGTTGTCGAGTTCCTGGGTGAAATCGTTGTAGCGGGCCGCCATGGTCCCGGCGAAGATGTCGAGGACGTCCGCCTCCGAGAAGGGGGAAGGAGCGATCCCCAGCGCGGCAAAGCCCGGGTCGGGCGGCAGACGCCGGGCCTGCACGGCCGCCACGGCGGCGTTGAGCCCGGCGGTGAAAGCGCTCAGCGCGATCCGGAAGCGGTCGGCGGCGCGGCCCGGCCCCTCGGTCAGTTCGGCGGGGTCGACCCGGTCGCGGCGGGCCAGGACATCCGCCTCGAGGAAGGCCTCCCCGTAGATTTCCGCCAGGGTACCCCGGACCGACCGGCGCAGTACCTCCATCTGGAAGAGGCGGGCCCGGCCGACGCTGTAGCCGAACCCCCAGTAGACCCCGGCCGTGGAGCTGGCCACCACGTGCGGCACCCCGGCCCCGTCGAACAGGATCTGGACGGAACGGGTGGCGAACGGGCCGATGCCGATGGTCGAGGCGCGGGCTGGAGCGGCCAGGAGGGCCAGGGTGAAAGGCAGAAGGACCAGGAGCCGTGACAAGGGCGGTGGGTGTGACATGGGGGACCTCCCGGGGATGTCGAAAGGGCAAGTCTGTACCAACTGAAGAACCACGATACTCCCCCGGCCCCACCTCTTTCAACCATCGTCGGAGAACATGAGGAGGCTTGCCCCCC
>CAZKPI010000121.1:0-6185 GCA_964554555.1 uncultured bacterium | reverse complement strand
CATTTGCCAAGGCGGGGGGTTCATGGTATCCTGCCGTGCCCCGGAGAGGTTGAGACCGGAGAGGTGGAAATGGTTTTCCAGTTTTTGCGGTTCCTGCTGGTCATCACGGGAACCATCGTCGGAGTGACCCTGGCCTACGGGATCACCTCCCAATACGAGAACTTCCTCGATACCGAGAACGCCGAGCTGAAGCTCGCCGCCCTGCTCGGCTGTATCGGCTACCTGCTCTGCTCGATGGCCGGGCGCGAGCTCCAGGACTGGCTCGAAAGCAAGATCGAGAACACCAACAGCTACGACCTGGCGTGGGGTGCGGTCGGCCTGCTCATGGGGCTGATCGCCGCCAACCTGTTGTTCATCCCGCTGTATTTCCTCATGTACCGGGGCTTCGGGGATATCCATTTGTCGAACAAATTCTTCCAGTCGCTGGTCCCCTTGTTCCACCTGGTCATCCCCTTCTTCTTCAACCTGCTCTTCGCCTTTCTGGGCATCCGGATCGTGGGCCGTTACCGGTCCTCCCAGGAACGGATGGTCGGGGGCAACCTGGGAGTCCCCCCCAAGGTGGTCGATACCAGCGCGATCATCGACGGCCGGTTCGCCGACCTCCTGCGCATCGGGTTCATCGAGGGCCAGGTGATGATCCCCCGGTTCGTCGTGAACGAACTGCAGTTCCTGGCCGACTCGGCCGACGGCACCAAGCGGGCGAAGGGGCGGCAGGGCCTCGAACTGCTGAACAGGCTGACCCGAGAGTTCCCCGACCACGTGATCCTGACCAACCAGGACTTCCCCGAGGTCCAGGAGGTCGATGCCAAGCTGGTTCAGCACGCCAAGGCCAACGGGGCCACCCTGATCACCCAGGATTTCAACCTGAAACGGGTGGCCGAGCTCGAGAAGATCAAGGTTCTGAACCTCAACGACCTGATGAATGCCCTCAAGCCGATCTTCATGAGCGGCGAGGAAATCGAGGTGCAGGTGATCAAGCCGGGCAAGGAACAGGGCCAGGGGGTGGGCTTTTTGACCGACGGCACGATGATCGTCGTCGAGGACGGCGGCAACAGCATCGGCAAGAAAGTGACCACCACCGTCACCAACATCCTGCAGACCACGGCGGGCCGCATGATCTTCGCACGGATCCATCCGCTGCCCCCCGGCCAGCCGACCAAGCGAAAATAACCGGACACAGGTTCCGGAGGGAGGATTCAACCACATGGGCATCCGCGTCAAAGACATCATGGATTCGAAACCGATCACGGTCGATGAATCGCAGACCGTGTTCAGCCTGCGGGAATTGATGATCCTGCGCCAGCCGGAGGCGATCCTGGTCCAGGACCAGGGCAAGAAGCTGGTCGGCATCCTGACCACCTCGCACCTGGCCGCCGTTTCCAATGTCGAGGCCGATGAACCGATCGGCAAGGTGATGATCCGGCACTTCAAACGGATCAACGAGAACATGACGATCCGCGAGGCCGCCTCCCTGCTGTCGGCCAGCGATCTCGAAGCCCTGCCGGTCATCGACAACGCCGACAACCTCGTCGGGGTCGTGACCTACAAGGACATCGTGAAGGACCTCGTCGAGGACCGCTCCGACCAGCGCCTGACCCCCGAGAGCGCGGTCGTCTACCTGGCCATGACCAAGGACCCCGAGTCCGAGGAATACTGGCTCCAGAAGGTGCAGACGAACGGGTTCCGGGCCGCCATCACACAGGTCGGGGCCACCGCCGAGAAACTGCCGATCAAACTGCGCGAGGCCACCATCGTGGCCGCCATCGCCCGCTCGGTCATCCGCGAGGATCCCCGCGAGAAGTTCTCGGTCAGCAACGCCGTGCGCGACATCTATTCCCAGCTCAGCATCATCAACCCCGGCCTGGGTGGCGGGTTCAAGGTCGCCATCGTGCGCGGCGAGGGCCGCATCGCGGTGGCCGCTTTCGGCCGCTGCGGCCACGCGCTGGCCAACGGCAACGAGCAGATCTTCATGGGGGGGAATATCATCTGACCATGGGAGACCGCGTCCGCGTCCGTTTCGCCCCTTCCCCCACCGGCTATCTGCACGTCGGCGGGGCCCGCACCGCCCTGTTCAACTGGCTGTATGCCCGCCAGCAGGGCGGGGTGTTCGTTCTGCGCATCGAGGACACCGACCTCGACCGCTCGACGGCCGAATCTGAGGAGGGCCTGCTCCGCGACCTGCGCTGGCTCGGTCTCGACTGGGACGAAGGCCCCGGCGTCGGCGGCCCGCACGGGCCCTACCGGCAGTCCGAGCGGCGCGAGATCTACCAGAAAGCGGCACGGTCACTGCTCGAGCAGGGCAAGGCCTACCCCTGCTTCTGCCCCGAGGAACTGCTCGAGGCCAAGCGGCAGAAGGCCGAGGCGGAAGGGGCGCCGCACCAGTACGACGGCACCTGCCGCCGGCTGGCCCCCGGCGAGGCGAAGCGCCGCATGGCGGCCGGCGAGCCGTACGCCATCCGCATGGCCGTCCCCCAGAAGGACATGAAGCTCGACGACCTCGTGCGCGGACGGGTCGAGTGGAAGGCCGAGACCCTCGGCGATTTCATCATCCTGCGCTCGAACGGCATGCCGGTCTACAACTTCTGCGTGGTGGTCGACGACGCCGACATGCAGATCACCCACGTCATCCGCGGCGACGACCACCTGACCAACACGCACCGCCAGCTGATCATCTACGAGGCCCTCGGCAAGCCCCTGCCCGTCTTCGGCCATGTCCCGATGATTCTCGGCCCCGACAAGACCAAACTGTCGAAGCGGCACGGCACCACCTCAGTGGGCCAGTATGCGCTCGACGGCTACCTGCCCGAGGGCATGGTCAATTTCCTGGCCCTGCTGGGCTGGAGTGAAGGGGTCGACCAGGAGTTCTACTGCCGCGCCGACCTGATCGAGAAATTCTCGCTCGACCGCATCGGCAGGTCGGCCGCCGTCTTCGACCAGACCAAGCTGGCCTGGATGAACGGCCTGCACATTCGCGCCCTGCCTCCGGAACGGCTGGGCGAGCTGGTGGCGCCGGTCCTGCGCCAGGCCTGGCCGGCCGACGCCCGCCTGCACGACCCCGCCTTCCTGCGCAAGGCCGCCTTACTGCTCCAGAACCACCTCCAGGTGCTGAAAGACGCTCCGGGCCTGCTGAAACCGATCCTGGAAGGCGCCCCGCCCGAGAACGACGAAGCCGCGGCCGCCCTCGCCGTGCCGGGTGCCGCCGGCCTCTACACCGCCTTCGTCGAGGAACTCGCCCGGATCGACTGGAAGCGCGAGACGATCAACGAGGCGCTGAAGGCGGCCGGCCGGAAGACCGGCCTGAAGGGGAAGAACCTGTTCATGCCGATCCGGGTCAAGCTGACCGGCCAGTGTCACGGCCCCGACCTCGGTCTGGTCATCGACCTGCTCGGCCTCGACGAGGTCCGCCGCCGCCTGCAGGGCTGACCGGTCACCGGGGAGGTTTTTCCTTTCCGCGTTCGCGTTGACGTCCCCCGTACCCCAGGGTAGACTGAAGGAAATGGGTAGCACGGTACGGTTCTCTTTTGGCGGGAGGGCCTTCCGGCACCCCCGGCGGGCGGTGTCATTGATCGAGGTTCTGCTGGGCATCACCTTGTTCGTGTTGCTCTTTTCCCATGTCATGACAGCCTTCGCGCCGACCGCCACCGACTACCACCGCCTGGTGCGCGGGTACTCGCTGGCCATCACGATCGCCAACTGGTACATCAACCTCCAGGAGGGGGCGATCTTCTTCCACGGCAAGCTCGACGCCGACGAACTGGGCCTGAAGAAGGACATCACCAGCCTGATCCGGCGCAACTTCCCGCAGTGCGAGCGGGAGCTTCCCAAGCTGAAGGTTCTGGTGAACCAGTCCCTGGTCGGCCCCAACCTGTATCAGATCGAACTTTCCCTGACCTGGGAAGCGGGTTCCAAACAGCACCAGTATGCCATCAACCGGCTGAAGGCCGCCCCGACCTATTATTGATGTTTCCCGCCTGTCCGGGCCGCCCGGACGGAGGCGATCCGCCAGAAACCCCCAGGGAGGCTGAACACAACGTGGATCAGAGAGCATGGACCCGACAGCGGGCGATGAGGTCCAGCGGGGGCCGGCATCCCCCCGCGGCGCCAGCCGCCAGGGGGGGCATGACGATCATCGAGGTGCTGATGGCCATCGCCCTGATCACCATGCTCCTGGCGATGGTCGTCTACGTGTTCTACTTCTCGGGCAAGACGAAGGGCATGACCGAACAGCTCGACGCGTTCCACGAGGCCCGGGTGGTCGACTACTTCCTGTCTTCGGAACTGAAGTTCAGCACCGGCATCATCTACCCCCTCCTGCCCGAAAGCGGGGTCGGGGCGTCACCCACCGTCAACCAGATCATCTTCCGCGACGCCCTCAATCAGGTGAAGGCGGTCTTCCTCACGCCCGACCACGACCTGGTCCTGCTCAACTACGAACGGATCGTCGGCCGCCAGGTGGCCCCCCCGCAGGTGCTGGGCCGCAATGTCCAGCGGTTCGAGGTGACCCTGTATCCGACGCGGGTGGTCGAGTACCGGGCCCTCTTCAAGCTCGGCGACCAGGAGCACGAGATCGTCAACCAGCTTCTTCCCGTCAATCAGCTCTGAATGCGTCCGGCCCGGGCCGGGCCGAGGGAGGTGCCACATGGATCGGAATCGCAGGGGATTATGCGGCAAGGCGGGCCAGGCGGCCGGCCGACGGGGTTCGGCCATCTTCATGGCCATCATCATGGGGATCATCTTCTTCATGGTGGTGTCGTCACTCCTGCACTACCTTTCGGGGGAACGGCGACAGGTCAAGCACGTCATCGGCAAGAAGCAGGCCGAACTGCTCGCCATCTCCGGCATCGACTGGGCGGAACAACAGTTGCGGCAGAAGCGCTGGTACCAGGAACCCTGGGGAACCTCGGTGACCGGCGGCGGCCGGCCCTCCTCGGGCCTGTCCGAGCTGACCCCGTTCGGGCCCGGCATGGGGAAGGTGACGGTCGTCTGCGAGGACGTGCCCGCCCGGGTGCCGGCGACCAACATCCGGAACATGCAGCAGTTGTGGCTGTTACACCATATCAACGTCTTCTCGCTCGGCGAGTTCGGCGACTCCCGCTGTCTGCTCTACGGGCGGTTCATCATGTCCCCCGAACCAGCGCTGAACGACGATTCCACCGACGCGGTGATCTTCGCCGACGAGGGGACCAACCCCGGCCAGGTGGCGGTCAAGCTTCCCGACAGCGGCGGGGAGCGGTTCAAGGTAACCCAGATCCTGTGCCAGACCGGCAGTCGGGTGGACATCAACCAGGTTCTCATCCGGATGGCGTCCGTCAGCGACCCCGCCCGCACCGTCGAGGTGCGGCCGCCCTCCCACGGAACGGTCCGCAGTGTGCGGTGCGCGGTGGGCGACACCGTCTCCAGCCGCGACACCCTGGTGGTCCTGGGCAAGGAGGGCGGCGGCGGGGCCGGCCGGACGCTCAAGCGCATGGTGCGGGTCACCCGCATCGATGCCCAGCCCTGGGCCGACTTCGACATCACCGACTTCGAGGACCGGCATGCCCTGTCGGAATACATCGGCGTGCTGTCCGAGGTCTTCCTGCTGAACTACGGGGCCCGGCCGGACCTGCAGAAGGCGGCCGAAGCCAACCGGGGCGGCGGTCTGCCCAAGGAGATGACGCCCGAGGAGTTCCTGCAGAGGTTCCCGGCGGGGGTGCGCAACACCACCCAGGAACGGGCCGAGAACGAGTTCCTGACCGACCTCCTGCGCCGGTTCACCCTGACCCCGGCCAAGAACTGGCCCGACGCGGTCAGGAAGCTCGCCCTCCAGCTCGACCACCCGCGCATGGACGTGCCCCCCGATCTGCGCCAGACCCTGCAGGAACTGGGACTGCTGGACCTGCGCGACAGCGCGCCGCGGCGCGATCCCCGTCTCTATCAGCCCCGCATCCCCATGGACGAGTATCTCGACCTCCTGCGGCCCGTCTTCAACGACGACCCCGAGAACTTCATCCGGAAGCTGTCGGAACTGCCCGACGCCTCGCGCTGGATCGAGGTCCTGAAGGATCCCAAATACGGCAAGCGCCCCGCGTCCAGGAAGGAGACGAGCAAGGGCATCCAGATCGTCAAGCCCGAGGACGAGGCGCGAATCACGGTGAGCAAACTGGCCAAGCCCTACGACTTCGTCGATCCGGCCAGCGGCTACCAGG
>CAZKPI010000120.1:0-10405 GCA_964554555.1 uncultured bacterium | reverse complement strand
GTCGGCGGCGGCGTGGAGGGCCGCCAGTTCCTCGTCGCGGGCCCGCGCCTCGGCAGGGGTCCAGACGGTCACCCGGCAGGGTCCGAAGGGGTGCCGCCCGGGGGGATCGAACCGGGCCGCCGCGGCCGCGAGTTCCCCGACCAGGCGGCGGGCTTCGCCGCGCCGGGCGTCGTCCCAAGCCAGGGCATCGGGCAGATCGAAGGCCGGGCGGGCATGCAGAGGCGCCTCGGCCAGGCGGGCGGCAGTGAAGTGCAGTGACTCGCCAAGGGGGGTGGGGTCGTGCATGAGGGAGACGAAGCCGTTCAGCTCGTCGCGGGCCAGCTTGACCTCGCGGGCCAGCGCGGTGGTCGGCGGGGCGGGTGGAACGGCGGGCAGATTGAGCACCCGGGCCAGCTCGACGGCGACCTCCCGCTTGTTGGCCCGGTTGCTGTGAAGCTCGAGGCAGGCATCGCCCAGACCGGCCTGCCGCAGGCGGCGGGCCACGACGTCGAGGGCGGCCCGTTTCTCGGCGACGAACAGCACGCGCTGGCCGGCGGCGACACTGGCGGCGATGAGGTTGGCGATGGTCTGCGACTTGCCGGTGCCCGGCGGCCCCTGCAAGACGAAGGTGCGGCCGCGGCGGCAGGCGTCGATGGCCAGCAGTTGGCTGGCGTCGGCATCGAGGACCAGGGGCGGCCGGCCGGGCTCGAAGACGGCATCGAGCCGGTCGGGAGCCAAAAACTCCGGCGCGGCGAAGCCGGCGGCCGGGGTCCCCTCGATCAGGTGACGCACCAGCGGCTGACGCGCGAGGTCCGCGTGGTGGGCATCGAGGTCGCGCCACATCAGGAACTTGGTGAACGAGAAAAAGCTGAGCACCGCCCGGTCGACCACGTCGAACCTGGGAACGCGGGCGGTCACCGAGCGCAGGGTCGCCAGCACCTTTCCCAGGTCGATCCCCGACTCGTCGAGGGGCAACGTCTGGAGGTCCGAGAAGTCGAGACCGAACGACAGGCGCAGTTTTTCCAGCAGGGTGTCGTTCAGCCGCGGCTCGTCGTCGCGCAGACGCATCACCGGCCGGGCGCGCGGCGAAGGCCGGACCACCTCGACCGGGTAGAGCAGGATCGGGGCCTGCATCTCCTCTTCGGCGGAGGCGGACTCGAACCAGCGCAGAAAGCCGAGGGCCAGGAACAACGTCGAGGCGCCGGTCTCCTCGAGTTCGCCGCGGGCCTGCCGGAAGACGGCCCGCACCCGGCGATTCAGCTCCGCCTCGTTCAGCCCGGTCAGAACGCGCCGCTGGGCCAACAGCCGCCGGCACTCCTGGCGGAACTGCTCCTCTCCGCCCGCTTCGCGCACCAGGGCGGGCGCCCGCGGATCGTCGGCGGAGCCGGCCACCAGCGGTTCGAGGACCAAATCGTGGCCGGCGGCCACCAGGTCCTCGAGGCCGGCCAGATCGTCGATGGCGAGCGGGATGGTCCGTTCGCGCGACGGCCGGAAGTTGAGGAGCCGGTTGCGCAGAGACAGGTCGAGCAGGCGGGCCTTCCAGGCGAGCAGGCGGGGATGGTCACGCGCCCCGGCGGCGGGCGGGGCCGCCGGTTCGGGGACGGCGGGGACAGAGACGGGGGGCGGGGGAAGCAACGGCGACGGGGTCACGGCGGTTCCGGAGGGGGTTCCCGCCTCGGCCTGGAGTGGGGAAGCCGCTCCGCTTCCCGGTTCCGGGACCGCGCCCGCGGCCCGGCCTGGCGCCGGACCGTCGGGCCCGGCCGGGGAAGCCGGTCCGGGCAGGGGCAGGATCCGGCTGAGGCGGGAGGCGCGCACGTCGATGAGCCAGGACGGCTCCTCCCCTTCGAGACGGCGACAGGCCTGCTGGACGGCCTGGCCGAACAGGGGAGGCACGGGTTGCAGGGCGGCGGTTCCCTCGATCAGCAGAAGGTCTCCACAGCGGACCAGCTTGCGGGGCAATTCAGGATCGTCGGCCGCGGTGACCGACAGCCACTCGTCGATCAGCCAGAGGCCGGGCAGGGCATGCGCCCGAAAGATCACCAGGACCGCGTGCAGACCCGCCAGTTCAGCCAGGGCGGCCACCAGGAGGCTGACCTCGAGACAGTTGGCAAGTCGATGCGCGCGGATCTCATCGACCGGCCGGATCTTCTGCCCGGTCGTCTCGAACGAGGGAGGGGCCACGGCATAGGTCAGCCCAAGGCCGGCCACCACGCGGTAGATGGCCTCGCCAACGGCACGCACCCGGTCCCGCGACCGGCCGCGATAGCCCTCGAGGGCCGGGTCGCCGGTCATCGCCCGAACCTCGTCGCGAACGCGGGGCAACAGGTCGGCCACCGCGGGGTGGTTGGGGGTGACGAAGGCGGCCAGCAGTTCGGGAAGGCGGGTGCGATCCCATTCCCTGGGGGCCAGGACCTCCCCGGACAGGTCGGCCCGCGCCCGCTCGCCCCCGGGCCCTTGCACAGTCAGACACAGGGTCAGCGGCCGCCGTTCCGGGGAGGCGCACAGCAGGCTTTCCGGCAGGTTCACGGCGAGAGATTCCCCCACCCAGGCGGCACCGGGGCCGATCGCCGGCAAGGCGAACCGGTGCAGGGGGGCGGCCTCGCCAGACACCCGGAGATCCAGCCAGGCCCCCGTCAGCGCCCCGGGTCCCGGATTCGCCACCTCGACTCGCCGCAGGAAGGGAACACCGTTGGCGGCCATCGCCCACGACAGGCGCGTTTCGGCTTCGACCAGCAGATGCACCGGCCCGGAACGATCGCCCGTCCCTTCTGCCCGGTCCATGGTTCCCTCTTCTGCCCGGTCCATGGGTCGAAGATACTCCGCCCGGCCGCCGGTCACAAGGGGCGGAACTCACGCCGCGGCGCTGGCCGCCATCACCGACGGCCCCGCCCAGCGAGGGGATGGACGGCCGCGGCCCCTGCCGGGTCTCCCCGACCCCGATCCGGAGCCGAAGGGCCAGGCGGCGGCCATGAACCGCGACGGCGGCTGACCGGCCGGAGGCACGCCAGTCCACAGGCCGCCGCCATGGAGACGCCGGGCCGGCGGGGACGCGGCGTTCCCTTCACCTCCCGCCCGCGTCGGCGGATCCCTGGGCGATGGGCGAACCTGGCGCTGGACGTTGCCCTTCATCGCGGCAGGGGGGCCCTTCCGGCGCCCCGGCGGTCCCGCCAAAGGCGGCCGCCGGTTCTTCAGCCAGCGCGGCCAGCAGAGCGGTCAGCAGGGTCCAGAAGCGGTCGACCGAGGCGATGTCCACCCGCTCGCCGGGAGCGTGCGGGCCGACAATGCCGGGCCCGAAGGAGAGCATGTCGAGGCCGGGGAAGAGCGGTGCCATCGCCCCGCATTCCAGGCCGGCGTGCACGACCTTCAAAAGGGGGCGGCGGCCGAACAGGCGCTCATGCACCGCGACGGCCCTGTTCACCAGCGGGGAAGAGGGCGCCGGCTCCCAGGGGGGATACGGCGTGCCGCGCGCGAGGATGCCGCCAAACCGGTCGGCCACGCTTTGCCACCGCCAGGACAGCCAGCGAATGGCCTCCAGAGAGGAACCCTGGAGGTGGGAAACGATCTGCAGGGAAGCGGTGGCCAGCCGGATGACCCCCGGGTTGGCCGAGGTCTGGACCTGCCCGGGGAAGCGGCGGCTCATCGCCTGGATGCCGCACGGCAGTTCGGTCAGGGCCGCCAGCACCTGCGCCGACCGGTCGGGGAGAAACGCGGTAACGGGATGCCCGCCAGGGGGATCGGCGGGAAGATCGGTATCTGAAGGGAAATCGCCGGCCCGGTCAGGGTCGCAAGGCGCCCCCACAGGCGAGGCGGAAGACGCGACGGCCAGAGCGGGGGGCGGAAGACGGTCTTCGGAAGCCGATGACGGGCCGATCCCCGCCGCGGGATCAACCTCCTGGCCGAAAGGGCGGGACCCGCCGCCCGTCCGGATGGCCGGCGCGACGCCGGGTGCCGGGCCGGTCAGCCTGCCTGGAAGCCGTTCACATCGGAAGCGAAGACCGGGATCGGTGCGGCCGAACATCCGGGGCAGGCGATCCCGGAAGGCGACGGCGGCCCGCACCACCGCGGGCCAGTCCCGGGCCGGCACGGCCGTGATCGCCCCCGCGTCGGCCGGAATGGCGGTATCGACCGTTCCGCCCGTAAAGGTCCCCAGGCGGACCGGCACCGTCCGGGACAACCGCTCGAGGAACCGGGCCAGCCAGACGATGGCGTTGGCCCGTCCCCGGTGGATGTCCACGCCGGAATGCCCGCCCCGGCCGCCCGTGAGGGAAAACCGCACCCAGACATGCCCGGCCGGCGGCTCCTGGCGGGCCCCGACGAAGGTCAGGGTATCGGCCTGGCCGCCGGCACACCCGATGTTGAACTCCCCGTCCTCCTCGCTGTCGAGGTTGATCAGGCGCGAACTCTTCAGCCAGCCTGGCGTCAGCCCGCCGACCCCTGAGAAGTCCCCCTCCTCGTCGACGGTGAACAGCAATTCGAGCGGCCCGTGGCGCACGGCCGGGTCGGACCCCTCGAGCAGGGCCAGCATGGCCGCCACCCCAAGGCCGTTGTCGGCACCCAGCGAGGTGTCTTCGGCGGTGAGCCAGCCGTCCCGGATGACCGGTCGGATCGGGTCGGTCCCCCACCGGTGCGCCGCCCCGGGACGGGTGACGCAGACCATGTCGAGATGCCCCTGCAGGGCGACGGATGGCCGTCCCTCGAGACCGGGCGCGGCCGGGACGCGCACCAGCAGATTGCCCGCCCGGTCGCGTGCCGAAGGACAGCCGCGGGCGGCGGCCCGCGCCTCGATGAACCGGCGCAGGGCCTCCTCCCCCTTCGACGGGCGGTGGATCGCGGTGACGGCCCAGAAGGCGCGCCATACCGGCGCCGCGGCCCGCGACTCCAGTTCCGGCGGCAACCCTTCCGCCCAGACGGCCCCGGCCGCCCCCGCCACTCTGACCACCAGGGCGGCCAGCACTCCCGACCACCACCGTCTTCCCGCTCGCGATCCCCCCAGCATCCGGCTTCTCCTTCCTCCCTGGGTTTGGGTCTGCCGCCACCTTATCACGCCGGCGGCGCCCGCCACCACCCCTCCCCGTCCGGGGGGGCTGGGCGGGCCGCCGCCCGGGCCGGCCGGCGCTGGCTACCGGTTCTTCAGGTCGATGAGGTCCTGGGCCCCGACCCCGGGGGCGGTGAAGACCGGCACCAGCCGCCGTACCCAGCCGAACTGGACCGCCCGGGCCGGACACCAGGCATAGCAGGCAAAGCAGGCCTCGCACCGGCCGCCCCAGACCGGCCGCTCCCCGGCGGCCTGGGTGATGTTGCCGGCGGGGCAGAGCCGCGCGCACAAACCACAGCGCGTGCAGTCGGCCGTCGCCCGGAACCGTTTCCCATAGCCGCCCACCCGGCGGCAGAACCCCTGGTGAAGCAGGGGGGAGAGCGCGTCCATCAGGGGGTTACTGCCGGGGCGCGGCGCGCTCCTGCGAAATATCTTGTACAATCTGCCGGATCCTGCCATCGAGACGGCCGAACCACTTGTCCCATTCGGTAAGGACCCAGCCGGCCCGCACCACCGCCCCCCGCTCGCGCAGACGCCGGTCGAGAATGGCGAGGACCCCGCCCGGGGTGCCGCCGGCCGTGGCCACGGCATAGACCAGGCGCGCCCGCACCCAGTCCATCCGCTGGATGGTTTCCATCAGCATCCGCGGCGGCCCGAACGAGTAGACAGGGAAAACCAGGACCAGGCGATCGGCTTCCCGCCCCTCCCGGCGTTCCCGTTCCCAGCGCGGCACGGACACGGGGGCAGGCTCCCCCAGCCCGGCGGCAAGGTCGCGCGCCACCCGCCACGAGTTTCCGGTTCCCGAAAAACAGACGATCATCCTGACACCCTCCCGGCGCCTGATGCGCCACCTGCCACCGGGGGCCACGGCCCCCGGCGAGCCGCCCCCACCCTGTCCGGGACATTGGGCGCGGCCCCCGAACCTGCCTCCATGATACACCAGGCATCCCCGCCGTCGGCAACCGGCCCGGCCCGCCCCGCCCCCGCCTCCAGCCGGCCGCGGGACCCGCACCCCATTCTTCCCGTTGGCAGGACGGGGATGGCATGGTAGAATCCAGGCCATGATCCGGCAGAACCCGGTGACCAAGTCGTGGGTGATCATGGCCCCTGAGCGCGGCAAACGCCCGGCCGGGGGTGAACCCGTCATCCCGCGCGACGCCCAGGACCGGCGGGGCGACTGCCCCTTCTGCAAAGGCCCGGAAGGGGAAGACCGGAAACCTTCGCTGATCCTCACCGATGACCGGGGCTGGTACCTGTACGTCATTCCCAACCGGTATCCCGCCCTGTCGCCCGAGGCCTCCCCCGACCGCACCCGCGACGGGGCCCGGCTGTCGGTGGGCGGCTTCGGGCTGGCCGAGATCGTCGTCGAGTCGAACGACCATTGGGGCTACCTGTACAAGCGCCCCATCCACGAGGCCCGCGACCTGTTCGCGACCTTCCAGTCGCGGGTGGTCTCCCACCTGAAGGATCCGCGGGTCCAGCAGGTCATCGTCTTCCAGAACTGCGGGCCGCGGGCCGGCGCCAGCCAGCCCCACCCGCATTCCCAGATCTACGCTCTGCCCATCGTGCCTTCCAACATCCGGCGCGAGATCGAGGCGCGGCGGCTGTTCTACGACAACGAGGGCGCCTGCCCCGAGTGCCAGTTCCTCGACCTCGAACTGCACCAGAACCAGCGCATCATCTGCAAGAACGACCTGGTGGTCGCCTTCTGCCCCTGGGCCTCCGAGGTCCCCTACGA
Organism: uncultured bacterium; assembly: GCA_964554555.1. Lineage (GTDB taxonomy): Bacteria > Muiribacteriota > Ozemobacteria > Ozemobacterales > Ozemobacteraceae > Ozemobacter. The sequence continues at coordinate 3,653 of CAZKPI010000120.1, read as the reverse complement.
GGTGCACCTGGTCCCGCGCCGGCACGTCACCTGCCTGACCCTGATGGAACCGAAGCCGTTGGAAGCCCTCGCCGACGCCACCCGGGCCATGCTCTGCCGCATCATCAACCTCCTGGGCATCATCGACTACAACCTGGTCATCGACACCGCCCCGCGCGACGACCGCGACGCGCCGTTCTTCCACCTCCGGGTGCGTATCCTGCCGCGACTGGCCACCCCGGCCGGGTTCGAGATCGCCACCGGCATCCCGGTCAACACTGTCCTGCCCGAAACGGCCGCCAAGGAACTCGCCGGCCAGTCGCTCGCCGACCTGACCCCCTATTGAGCCGGCACCCGGGCCACGGGTTGCCCCCGCCAACGAACCTTCCCCGTGGGTCGCCTGACCGCGCCCCGGACCGAAAAACCAACCGAGGAGGCTGTTGCATGCGTTTCCCTGCCTGGTATTCCCTCCCCCTGCTGGCCCTGTGTGTCTGGATGGTCGCGACCCTGCCGGGGGCGGCTTGGGCCGAAGAGAAGCCCACCGCGACCGAAGAAAAGCCCACCGTGGCGAAAGAGCCCCTCCCCTACCCCCAGGACGCCCTGGAACCGGTCCTCTCCTCGTCCACACTCGCTTTTCATCACGGGAAGCATTACGCCGGGTATGTCGACAAGGCGAATGAACTGCTCAAAGGCACCCCCCTGGCCGGCAAGCCCCTGGCCGAGATCGTCCAGGCAACCGCCGCCGACCCCGCCCAGAAGGCCCTGTTCAACAACGCCGCCCAGGCCTGGAACCACGCGTTCTACTTCCGCTGTCTGCGGCCTAGGGCGGGCGGCAAACCCACGGGAAAGCTGGCCAAGCTGATCGACGAGAGTTTCGGCAGTTTCGAGGCCTTCACCGGCCAACTGCTCGAGGCCGGGAAGAACCAGTTCGGCAGTGGGTGGGCCTGGGTCGTCCTCGACGGCGGCAAGCTCCAGATCGTCGCCACGGCCAATGCCGAGACTCCGCTGACCACCGGCAAAAAGCCCGTTCTGGGAGCACGCCTACTACCTGGACTACCAGAACCGGCGGGCCGACCACCTCCAGCAGGTGATCAGCCAGCTGATCGACTGGGAGTTCGTGGCTTCCCATCTGTAGACGCGGTTTCGGAGCCCCGCCCCGGCACTCTCGGGCGGCCCGGGCCCGTCCCCCCGCCCCTTTGGCGGGGCGCGGTACCGGCGCTGGGCACCGCCCCACGGGGCAGACAGGGGGCGCTTCCGCCGTCGAGCCGGTCGGGCCCGGCGGCGGGCTTCCCTTCACCTCCGGCCGGCGGCACTTCCCCCTGATGCGGCCTCTTCCTGAGGGATGGGCCCCCGGCAGATCCGGCCCCCATCGCCAAAGCAGACCGGCCCGGTCCGAAAAACCGCTCCGGCGCTCGCCGGAGGGAAAGCCGTCCAGGCGGGCGGGGACTTGCCCCGGCGGGGGGTTTTGTTGTACAGATATCGACCGCCGGCCCGGTGCGGCCGGGCATCCATTTCCCAGCCATTCCAAGGAGAACGAGCATGTCCACGGAAACGCGATTCGAATTCAAAGCCGAAGCGAAGCAGATCCTCGAACTGATGATCCATTCGGTCTATTCGCACCGGGAGATTTTCCTGCGCGAGCTGATCTCGAACGCTTCCGACGCCCTCGACAAACTGCGCTTCGAGGCCCTGACCAACGACGCCCTGCGGCCGCTGACGACCGACCTGCACATCCGGCTGGCGGCCGACCCCAAGGACCGCACGGTCTCGGTCAGCGACAACGGCATCGGCATGAACCGTGACGAGATCCTGCAGTACATTGGCACCATCGCCAAGTCGGGCACCCGCGATTTCGCCAAAGCCCTGAAGGAGGCGAAGGACAAGACGTCGGCCCCCGAGTTCATTGGCCAGTTCGGGGTCGGCTTCTACTCGAGCTTCATGGTGGCCGACAAGGTCACCCTCATCTCCCGCCGCGCCGGTGAGGAGAAGGCCTGGAAATGGGAATCGGACGGGTCGGGCACCTTCACGCTCGAGGAGGCCGCCCGCGACATCCAGGGCACCACCGTCATGCTCCACCTGAAGCCCCTCGACAAGGATGACGAGGAGGCGGAGAACTACGCCGAAGAATACGTCCTGCGCGAGATCGTTCGCAAGTACAGCGACTTCGTGGCCTACCCGATCCGCATGAAGGTCGAGCGGCAGAAGTGGCCGAAGGATGCCGACGGCAAGACCCCGCCCGACGCCAAGCCCGAAACCGTGATCGAGGACGAGACCCTCAACTCGATGAAGGCGATCTGGATGCGCCCCGAGAAGGAGGTCACCGAAGAGGAATACAAGGAGTTCTACAAGCACATCAGCCACGACTGGAACGACCCCCTGCGGCGCATCGTGTTCCGGCTCGAGGGCACCACCAGCGAGTTCCGCTCCCTGCTGTTCCTGCCCAGCAAGCCCACGCCCGAGATGTTCCTTCAGCCGAAGGAGCGCGGCATCCACCTGTACATCAAGCGCGTCTTCATCATGAACGACTGCAAGGAATTGATCCCCGAGTATCTGCGGTTCGTGCGGGGCGTGGTCGATTCGGAGGACCTGTCGCTGAACATTTCGCGTGAGATTTTACAGCAGAACCGGCAGATCCAGACCATCAAAAAGAGCGTGACCCGCAAGGTGCTCGACACCTTCAAGACGATGCGCACCGAGGACCGCAAGAAGTTCCTCGAGTTCTGGAAGGATTTCGGCGCCACGATCAAGGAGGGCCTGTTCAAGGCGGAGGAGGACAGGGAGAAGCTGTTCGAGGTCTGCCTGTTCCCCTCGACCGCGTCGGGCGACGACCTCTGCACGCTCGAGGAGTACGTCGGGCGCATGAAGCCAGACCAGGACGCCATCTACTACGTGACCGGCGAGACCCGTCAGACGATGGAGAACTCGCCCCTGCTCGAGGCCTTCCGCGACAAGGGCTACGAGGTCCTTCTGCTGTCTGACCCGGTTGACGAGGTCTGGGTGCAGTTCGTGCGCGACTACAAGGGCAAGAAGCTGGTCTCCGCCGGCAAGGGCGACGTCAGGCTCGGCACCGACGAGGAGAAGAAGAAGGCCGAGGAGGCGGTCAAGGAGAAGGCCACCGCCTTCAAATCCCTGCTGGAATTCCTGAAGGAGAAGCTGGCGGAGAACGTCAAGGAGGTGCGCCTGTCGAGCCGCCTGTCGAGCTCCCCCGCCTGCCTGGTCGGCGACCCCGGCGACATGAGCCCCCACATGGAAGCTTTGCTGAAGGCCTCCGGCAAGGACCTGCCCAAGGTCAAGCGCATCCTGGAGCTGAATCCCTCGCACCCGCTGATCGAGAAGATGCAGGCGATGTTCGACAAGGACAAAGCCGACCCGCGGCTGGCCGATGCCGCCGAAATCGTCTACGGCCAGGCCCTGATCGCCGAAGGGGGCAAGCTCGAGAACCCCGCCTCGTTCAGCCGGAAGGTGGCCGACCTCCTGCTGAAAGCCCTTTAGGAGGGAGAGTGGCCGGACGGAAAGGGCGGAGGCCGCCAGCCGCCATGCCCCATCGCGCGGGCCCGGAGTCTTCTCTTGGGTGAATCGGCCATCCACTGGATGTATGTCTCCCGGCTGGGGCGGTTCGCCGCAGGGGCCGCGGCCGCGGCGGTCGTCCTGCTGTACTTCTTTCAGGGGAAGCT
>CAZKPI010000119.1:0-10433 GCA_964554555.1 uncultured bacterium | reverse complement strand
GAGACGGTCTGATGCCTGACCGGTGGCGGGTGGGGCGAGGGGCCAGGCAGAGGAATTCCCGGCGGGCATTCGACGGTTCCGGTGGTGGGCGGCGGCCCGGCCCAGGCAGGAGGGGGCGGCTGGATGGGTGATCAGTGGCGGTTTGAGCATGAGGCGTGGCGGGAGGGCTACCGGTTGGTGGCGGGCGGGGACGAGGCTGGCCGGGGGCCCTGGGCGGGACCGGTGGTCGCGGCCTTCGTCATTCTGCGGCGGGAGGATCCCATCGCCGGGGTCGATGATTCCAAGAAGCTCTCCCGCGAGGAGCGGCGGACGCTGTTCGACGAGATCCGGCGGCGGGCGGCCGGGTTCGGCATCGGGTCGGCCTCGAGCCAGGAGATCGACCGGCTGAACATCCTCGAGGCGACGCGGGTGGCCTTCCACCGGGCGTTCGAAAGCCTTTCCCCCGCCCCCGACTTCGTTCTGCTCGACCACCTCCGGCTGGCCTGGCTGAGGGTGCCCTCGCGGTCCTTTCCCAAGGGGGATGCGCTGAGTGCCTCGATCGGGGCGGCCTCGATCCTCGCCAAGGAGACCCGCGACCGGCACATGGAGGAGATGGACCGCCGGTATCCCGGCTACGGGTTCGCCCGGCACATGGGATACGGAACTCCCGAGCACCTGGAAGCCCTGCGGCGGCTGGGGCCGTGCGGAATCCACCGGATGTCCTTCAAGCCTGTCCGGCGCCTGCTGGAAGCCGGACAGGCCGCCCCGCCGGACCTGTTTTCCTTCCCGCCGTGACCGGAGTATCCTGTGGGGGGGGCAAGGGTTCCCGGCTGGGGGGGGCTGGCGAGGGGTAACAGAATGACAAGGGTTGTACAGGCATGATGAAGGTGTCTCTGGACGCCGCTCCCGGCGGGTGGCGGTCCGGCCAGACCCTGCGGGGGGAGGTGCTGGCCTCCGACGAGTCGGGCAGTCTCCTCATGGTCGACGGGAGGCCGGTGACGACTGCCAGGCGGCTGGAGGCTGGAAAGACCTTCACCGGCCGGGTCGAGGTTGCCGCGGACGGACAGACCGGTCTGGCCCTCGAGGCCGAGCCGGCGACCGGGGAGGGGTCGGGGGAAGCCCAGTTGCTCCGGTCCTGGGGCCTGGAACCGACCGCGGAGAACCAGGCCCTGGTACGGCTGTTGCGGCGGTTCGGGTTGCCGGTCGGGGCGGAGGGGGTGAAGACCCTGCAGGCCCTGATGGCGCGGCTGGGAGGCGGCCTCGACCGCCCCGCGCAGGACGCCCTCGGCCTCCTGCTGGCAAGGCGACTGCCGGAAGGGGCCTTTCCGCTGTTGGCGAAGTATTTTGCGGGGGAGCTGACCTTCGCCCGCCTCCTGGAGAAACTGCCCGCGGGGGCCCAGCAAAGCCTGCGGGAAGGGTGGGGGGCCGCGCCGTTCCTCGAGCGCCTGCAGGCCCTGCTGACCGATCCCGCCGGCCTGCCGGAAACGGCGCGGGCCGGCCTGGCCGAGGATTTCCCCGCCGGCCTGCTCCTGCAGGAGGTGCTCTCACAGCCTCCGGGCGAGCGCGCGGAAGGGCGGCTGTTTTTTCAATGGCCGGTCTACTGGGACGGGGCCGACCTTCCCGACACCCTGGAAGGGGAAGCCTTCTACGAGGGCGGGGAAGGCCCGGAGCGGGGGTTCAGCCTGCGGTTGCGGATGCACCCGCCCCGGCTGGGGCGGATGGAGGTGGGTCTGCACCGTCTGAAGGAGGCCCTGTGGGTGCATTTCGGCCTGCAGGAGGCGGGGGCGATCCCGGCGGTGCGTGGATTGTTCCCCGCATTGGAAGGCCGCCTGCAGGAGATGTCCTGGCGGTCGGTCCGGCTTACCGCCGGGCGGCTGGCGGGGGGGGAACGCCTGCTTGCCCCTGCCGATCCGGATTCCGGTCCGGGGCCAGCCGCCGGCCGTGGCCGGGTGGACGTGAGGGTCTAGAGCGCATGGCTGGAAAGCGCAAGGTTGCGTTCGAGGACATCGCCGTCGCGGTCAAATACGTGTTCGGCAAGGGGGGCGAAGCCCCGCGCGTCGTCGCCTCCGGGCGCGGCCTGATGGCCGCCCGGATCCTCGAAGAGGCCCGAAAGCACGGGGTTCCCCAGCAGGAGAACAGGCCGCTGGCCGAATCCCTGGCCAAGGTGCCGGTGGGGGTGGAGATTCCGCCTGAACTCTGGGAGGCCATGGCCGAGGTGCTGGCCCAGGTCTACCGTCTCGATGGGAGCCGGGTCGGTGGCTGATCCCCGGCAGGCCCTGGGGCGCCGGGGCGAAGACCTGGCCGTCCGGTTCCTGGAAGGAAAAGGCCTGGCCGTTGTGGCGCGGAATTTCCGGACCCGCTACGGGGAGATCGACCTCGTGGCGTGCGACCGGGATACCCTGGTCTTCGTCGAGGTCCGGGCGCGGACCCGCGTGGCCCACGGCGACCCGCTGGAGACGGTGACGCGGGCCAAACAGGCGAAGCTGGTGCGGATGGCCCGGTGGTATCTGTCTGCCCACCAGGTTTCCCCCGACGTGTTCTGCCGGTTCGACGTCATCGGCATCGTCTGCCTGCCCGGTCAGGAACCGGTCTTGACCCACGTGGAGAACGCCTTCGGGGCCTGATGGCACCGCCCGGTCCGCGGTTGGGTCCGGGACCCGCTTCCGAAAGATCCCTTCCCCGGTCTCGGGCTTTCCGGGGCGCCGACCTGCCGGCCGGGGCCTCACCCCGCCGGGCGGCGGCCAGGAGGGAAGGGGCGGGCAGGGGTCAGATGGCACCCGCCTTTTGAGGCGGGTTCAGGTTTTGCCAAGCAAAGGAGATTCTGGTAGAGTTGTTCGCCACGGCACGACCTTCATCTTTCCCGTCTAGGGGTTGAACATGCGAACCTTTTCCGCCAAACGACTCGTCCTCTTCCTGGCTTTTGCCTCCCTGGCTTTGATGGTCAGAGGGCAGACGGCCATTGGCTCCCGGGTGATGGAGGACAAGGCTCTTGCCAGGTTTCCCGAGGCGGGTCGGGGATCCTCCGCCTTGCCGGCCAAGAAGGCCGTCCCCGGAGCGGCCGAGATGCCGGCCGGTCTGGAATCCGCCCCCGCCGTCGAGGAACCCGTCTCTTCGCGGGAGGCTCTCGAGAACCGTCTGCGCCTGGAGGCCATGCGCAAGGCCATGGAAGGCCGCCAGCGCGAAAGCCTGCGGGCGGAGGAGAAACGGAAGATCTTCCTGGGCCAGTTCGGCCCCCGCCGCCGGATCTACCGGGAAAAGGAAGAGGAACCCGGGGAGGTTACGGCGGTCGATGAGCGAAAGATCGAACGGGCTCTGGGCACCGACCTCGAGAAGGAGGCGGCCGTCGAACCGTTCGGGCGGGCCTTCTTCCTGAAAGGCGAGGACATCTCCGGCTCTCTCGAGAACGTGGCCGCGCCGTCGTCGTACATCCTCGGGCCGGGCGATGCCCTGAAGATCATCATCTGGTCGGAGATGGGCGACGAGACCGTCTACGACGTCACGGTCAATCCCGAGGGCCAGGTCTACATCCCCATCCTGGGCGTGATGGGAGTGGCGGGCCTGACGGTCGGCCAGTTCCAGGAAACCGTGATCGGCAGTCTGTCGGGCAAGTTCCAGCACTTCAAGGGGCAGGTGACGCTGTCCAAGGTTCGCACCCTGCAGATCTTCCTGGCCGGTGAGGTTCGCAAGCCAGGCGCCATGGTGGTTTCGGCCCTGGCGACCGCTTTCCATGCCCTTTACCGGGCCGGCGGCCCGACCGAGCGGGGATCCATGCGGCAGATCCGCGTCCTGCGCGGGTCGGTTCCGGTGTCGGAGATCGATCTCTACGAGTATTTCCTGCACGGCGACAAGAGCCAGGACGTCACCCTGGAAAGCGGTGACACCATCTTCGTGCCGCCCATTGGCGAGCGGGTGACGGTGAAGGGCGAGGTCGTCCGGCCGGCCATCTACGAACTGCTCGGCGAGAAGACCCTGGCCGAGGTGCTGACCATGGCGGGGGGCATCGATGCCTCTGCCTACACCGGGCGGGTTCTGGTGTCGCGGTGGCAGGGCGGCGGCCGTCGGAAGATCAGCGATGTCGGGGCCGCCTCCGACAGCGGCGCCATGGCCGCCTTCCGCGTCGCCAACGGCGACGAGATCGTGGTCGAGCGGGCCACCGAGGAGGTGGGCAACCGGGTGACCGTCCAGGGCGCCGTGGTTCGACCCGGCGAATATGCCGTGACGGAGGGCACGACCCTGAGCGCCGTCCTGGCCAAGGCCGGCGGCATCACCGCCGAGGCGGCGAAGGACAGCGGTCAGATCATCCGCAAGCTTGACCAGGGCCGGGAGGAAATCCTTTCTTTCAATCTTGCCAAGGTCCTGGCCAAGGGTGCCGGCGACGATCTGCCGGTGAAGCCCTACGACCGGGTGCGAGTGTTTTTCGCCAGCGAGATCAAGGCCGACATCCGGTCAGTGACCATCGCTGGCGCGGTGAGGCGGCCGGGCGAATACATCCTGCGCGAGAAGATGACGGTGCGCGACCTGGTCCTGCGCGCCCAGGGCCTGACCGCCGACGCGGCCGGCGAGGCCGAGGTGGCCAGCGCCAAATCGGAGGGGCGGGGCAGTGAGGTGCGCCGGATCGACCTGGAAAAGGCGTTGCGGAACCCCCGCGATCCCGACAACCTCGTGCTGGCCCCCCTCGACAAGGTCAACGTGTTCGCCAGGGGCGACGTCCTGCTGGAACCCGAGGTCGTCGTGTTGACGGGCGAAGTGAAGCGGCCGGGCCCCTATGCCCTGAAACGGAAAGGGGAGACGCTCTCCGAGGTCATCGCCCGGGCGGGCGGCCTGACCTCGCGCGCCTTCCCGGAAGGGGCCGTCTTCCAGCGCAGGACCGGCAAGGTTGCCCCTCTGTCCCAGCTCGAGGCGGCCGACAAGGTGCGGGGGGAACTGTTCGACCAGGCGGCGCTCGACCTGCGGGCGGATCTTCTGCGGGCGGGGGCCAAGCTGGAGAGCGCCAGCGAGCCGGCCGGAGAGAAGCCTCTCGGCGTCAAGGAAAAAGAAGCCGTTCTCGGCACGGGGACCACCGAAGTGGGGGGCGGCCTCGAGACCAGCCAGGCGGCCGTGCAGGAGACTTCGCGGTTTGGCAACGTGCAGTATGCCAGCCGGTCGATCCTGCAGGACGTGGTACGGATCCCCATCCGTCTCGAGGCGGTCCTGGCCGGCAAGGGGAGCGGGGCGGCGGAAGACGTGGTGCTGGAAGACGGCGACCAGATCCACATTCCCGTGATTCCCTGCACTGTTTCCGTAGTGGGTGCGGTGGTCAATCCGACCACCCTGCTGTTCGAGGAACGCAGTAGTCCGCGCCGGTACATCGAGCGGGCGGGCGGCTTCAGCGAGCATTCGAACCACCGCCGGACGGTGGTGGTCAGGCCGAACGGGGAAGTGGTCCCCTTGCACCGGGTGCGCCACATCCAGCGCGGCGACATCATCCTGGTCCCGCCGCGCGCCAAACTGGTTCGGAAAGACAAATTGTCCGAGAGCAGTCAGGTCGCCCAGATTCTTGGCAACCTGGCGGTCATGTACAAAGTTGTGACCGAAGCCAAATGATTGTAGAATGTACTAACAACCGCCGAAGGAGGGGAGAGACGCATGCCTGAATCGATCACCAAGGTCGTCAAGCGCAACGGCCAGGTGGTGACCTTCGACAAGGAGAAGGTCGTCAATGCCATTTTCAAAGCCGCCCAGTCGGTGGGCCGAGATCCTGGCCGACAAGGTGGTCCACCACCTCGCCCTCAGCAAGAAGCCTCCAGCTCTGCCTTCGGTCGAGGAGATCCAGGACATCATCGAGAAGGAACTGATCGAAGAAGGGCATGCCCGGACCGCCAAGGCGTTCATCCTCTACCGGGCCGACCACGCCAAACTTCGGGAGGGCCAGGACCGCCAGGCCAACGCCACCAGCGGCAACATTCCCTACAAGAAGATCTGGCAGGTTCTCAACTGGTCGATCGACCATGATTGCTTCAGCATCGCCAAGATCAACGAGCGCATCGCCAAGGGGACCTACCCCCAGCTCGTCATGGAGGTCACCGAGAAATACCAGGCCGACGTCAAGGCGGCGGCCGAGAAGGTCCTGGCCCGCAAGGATGAAGTGCGGATCGTCATCATCGCCGGCCCCTCGAGCTCGGGCAAGACCACGACGACCATCAAGCTCGAGGAGCAGTTGAAGGCTCAGGGGTTCGAACTGCTGGCGATGAACCTCGACAACTACTATTTCGATCTCAGCCACCACCCCAGGGACGAGTTTGGCGACTACGACTTCGAGACCCCCGAGGCCCTCGACCTGGCATTGATCAACCGCCATCTCGCCGAACTGCTGGAAGGCAAGACCATCCAGATGCCCCGGTACAACTTCAAGACCGGCAAACGCGAAGAAAAGACCGACCCCCTCACCCTGAAGCCCAACCAACTGCTCCTGCTCGACAGCCTGCACGGATTGTACGCCCCGATGACCCAGAGCGTGCCCGCCGGCAAGAAGTTCAAGCTGTACATCGAGTCCCTGTGCCAGATCAAGAACCAGGACGGCGAGTTTCTCCGCTGGACCGACGTGCGGCTGTTGCGCCGGATGGTGCGCGATTCCTGGCACCGCAGTTACAACCCCAAGCAAACCCTCGAGCACTGGCACTACGTCCGCCGCTCCGAGATCCAGCACATCATCCCGTTCGTGGGCACGGTCGATCACATCGTCGATGGCTCACTGCCATACGAACTGCCGGTGTACAAGAAGCACTTGTTCCACTATTTCCCGGAGTTCGTCAAAGAGTACCGCGAGGACCCCAAGCGGCAGGATGCCTACATCCGCGCCAAGCGCGTCCACGACATGCTTGCCGCATTCACCCAGTGGGACGACGAGAGCGTCATCCCGAAGGACGCCCTGATCCGGGAATACATTGGCGGCAGTATCTACAAATACTGACATTCGCGTCCACCGCCATCCATTGAAGGCCCCTTCCCCCCGAAGGGGCCTTTTCCATCCCCTGAAGAGATTGAAAGAATCTTTGACTTGGCCAGAGAGGCAGTGCTATAATCCACCGTCCTGCCCCCCCCTCGGGGGCAGACCGGATACGCTTTTCCGGGCCATGGGCACAATGCAATCCACGAGGTGACGGAATCATGTCGAAGGCGAGTTTCATGTCGATGAGGTGGCTCAGACTCCATCTCAAGGAGATCATCTGGGCAACGGTCATCCTGTTTGTGCTGTCCTGCTTCATCATCGGCTATGGGACTTCCCGGGCCGCCCGCTCGCAGGAGGAACGGCAGAAGCGCGCCGATGCCGCCGACCAGCGGGCCCGCGAGCGCGAAGAGGCCGTTCCCGAAAACCTCGTCGGCAAACTGGCCCTGCCTGCGGTGCACCTGTCGCCTCCCACCGCCACTGCTTCCGTCACGCAGATCATCGACGTCAAGACCATCTACCACAGCCTGAAGAACCGCCCTGAATACAAGCGGCTCCTGGGCATGCCCCCTGCCTTCCGGTCGGCCTTCGGAGCCCAGATCCGTGAGAGCGTGCTCGAGGAGCTGATCTCCCAGCAGCTCATCGGTATGTATGCCCAGATCAACGGCATCAAGCCCCCCGTTACCGCCCAATCCCTCGTCGATCTCGATCGCCAGAAGCTGACCCCTGCCGTTTTCGACCGCAAGGTGCGCGAGGCCGGCATGACCACGAAAGAATACGGCGACCAGCGGCTGTTGTGGGAAACCATCAAGCAGACCATGCAGATCATGGCCCGGCCCATTCCCGCCGCCAGCGCCACCGACGAGTTCCTGCAGAAATACTACGAAGAGAACAAGATCCGGTTCAAGCAGGACGACGAGATCACCCTGCGCCACATGGTTGTGTCGCCCGGCGAGTTTGCGGGCCAGACCCCCATCTCCGATGAGGAGATCAAGCAGTATTTCGACCAGCACCGCGACGAATTCAAGAGTTCGAAGCGGGTGTCGGTTTTCCACATGGTCATCAACCCCGAGGAACCTGGCTACCTGGCGGCCATCCCGGTCGAGGAAGGCGAGATCCGGCGCCAGTACACCGAAAAGGTCGACGAGTTCAAGGAACCCGAGCAGGTCCAGGCCCGGCACATCCTGATCAAGCCCCGCAACTCCTTCGAGAAGGACCTCGACACCTTCTCGGTGACCTTGCGGCGGTTCACCCTCGCCCCCGGTGAGGGGAAGGGGAAATACTCGTTCGAGATGGCCATCAACAAGGCCAAATCCGGCATCAGCGTGACCCTGGCCGACCTGACCCTGATCACGGCCAGCGGTTCCCGCCTCACCCCGACCCCCGCGAGCATGGCCGGCCTCGAAAATCCGCTCTCCCTGCCGGTGACCGGCGTTCCGGCGAACACCGTCCGCGGCCTGGTTGCCTACGATCTGCCCGCGGGTGAGGCCCCCGCCACCCTGGAGATCAAGGACCAGGCCAGCGTCCATTCCTTTGACGTGGCCGCGGCGCACGATGAGGAAAAGGCCTTCGCGGCCGCCGAGAAGATTGCCCTTGACCTTCTCGCCCGGCTCAAGGACAAAGCCGACTTCGCCCAGCTGGCGAAGGAGCACTCCGATGACACCGCCTCCGCCCGCGAGGGGGGCAACCTCGGATTCTTCGCCCGCGGCCAGATGGTGAAGCCGTTCGAGGAGGCCGCCTTCGGGGCCGCCATCGGCGAGATCAAGGGGCCGGTCAAATCGAACTTCGGGTATCACCTGATCAAGGTGGAGGCCCGCAAGGCCGAGCGCGTGGTTCCCCTCGAGGAAGCCCGCAAAAAGCTGGAGGACAGCATCCGCAAGGAGCAGGCCGCTCTCAAGGCCGAGACCGACCTGCAGATCGCCAAGGAATACCTGGAAAAGCAGACCCACACCTTCGGGGAGTTGGCCCGCAAATATTCCATGGGATCGAGCGTGACCCAGAACGGCAAGCTTCCCGTGTTCTTCAAGGGAGAGCTGACCGACGACTATACCCCCGCCCAGAAGGCCACCCTGGCCAAGGAGATCGGTGACAACGGTCACATCATCCCCGAAATCGAGAGCGCTGTGTTTCAGTTGAAGGAGGGCGAAGTCTCGGACGTCATCAAAACCCAGACGTTCAATGACAAGGGGGAGCCGGTGACCCGTTTCCACCTGTTCCAGGTTGAATCCTTCCTCGATCCGGTGCCCCTGTCCTTTACCGACACAGTCAAGGGGAAGATCCGCGAGATCCTCGAGAAGGAGGCGCGGCGCCGCCTGGCCGAGACCAAAGCCAAGGAGTTCGCCGCCAAGGTCACTCCCGACACCTTCGAGAAACTGGCCTCAGAGACCTTCTCGGTCACGGTCGCCAGCTTCACCCTTCCCTTCTCGGTCAACCCTGGGTACTCAAACTTTGCCCTGACCTCGGCGGTGGGCCAGGTCACCATGGATGGGCATACCTATCTCGGGCCTCTCCATCAGGCCCTGGTGGCGGCCCTCAAGAACTATTCCGAGGCGGGGGCCGGTCCCCAGGCCCAGGTTCTCGGGCCGGTCGAGAGCGAGGCCGGGTTCCACTTCTTCCAGATCGTCGATTACAAGTCGAACCGCTTCACCCCGTTCGCGGAAGTGAAGGACAAGCTCCGCAACATGCTGGTGCAGACGCCGACCGAAGAGGAGATCAGGAAAGAGTTCGAGAAGAACCGCGACAAGCTCGACGAGCCGCCCAAGCGCAAGGTGCGCCAGATCGTGCTCACCTCCGAGGAAAAGGCCCAGGAGGTCTACGCCGCCCTGCAACGGGGCGAGATGTTCTCCCTGCTCGCCAAGCGGTATTCCGTGGACGGCACCGCGGCCATGGGCGGCCTGCTGGGTGAGGTGGCTCCCGGGCAGTTGCCGGCGAATCTCGAGGAACCCGTCTGGAAGCTGAGCAAGGGGCAGTTCACGGCGCCCATCCAGACCTCCTATGGCTACGTGATCGCCATGCTCGATGAGCCCGAAAAGCCCGGGGTCAAGGCGACCCTCACTCCCGAGGTCACCAACAAGATCAAGAACACCCTCAAGGGGAAATATGCCGAGGAACTGGTGGAGAGCTTCCTGACCGGTCTGCGGAACTCGGCCACCATCATCCGGCACCCGGAGGTTCTGGCCGAGCTGTGACCCACGGCGGCGGGCGGGCCGGTTGACCGGCGGAACGGATTGACCATGCGTCTCGACAAGTTCCTCCAGGTCGCCGGCCTGATCAAGCGCCGGGTCCTGGCCAACGAGGCCTGCAAGCGCGGCCTGGTCAAGGTGAACGGCCAGCCGGCCAAGCCCACCCGGGAGATCCTGCCTGGAGATCAGGTCGATCTCGACCTGCCGCACCGCGACGCGGCCATCCGGGTCTTGCAGGAACTGCCCCAGCACGGGTTCCCCCGGGCGCGGCGGGCGGAATTTTTCGAGACCCTCCGGGATGTCCCCCGGACCCCCTCCCGGGACGACACCCAGGACGGCTGGGAGTG
>CAZKPI010000118.1:4138-10436 GCA_964554555.1 uncultured bacterium | reverse complement strand
GCTTTGGTGGAGCCCGACATCCCCCAGAACACCGGGAACATCGCCCGACTGTGCCTGGCCGCCGGCTGTCAACTTGTCCTGGTGCGCCCGCTCGGCTTCCGGTTGACGGATCCCCACCTGCTCCGGGCCGGCATGGATTACTGGAAACGTCTCCACCCGCTGGTCCTGGACGACCTGCAGGCCTTCCAGGAATGGGCGGCAGACCGGCGCGTGTTCGCGCTGTCAGCCCACGGAACGCGGTCCTACGCCGCCACCGCCTTCCGACCTGGGGACATCCTTTGCTTCGGGTCGGAAAGCCGGGGCTTGCCGGCCCCTTTCCTGGAGACGGTGACCGCCAGGAACCGCCTTCTCACCATTCCGATGGTACCCGATGTGCGGTGCCTGAATGTCTCCACCAGTGCGGCCATCGTCGTCTACGAGGCGGTGCGACAACTCCAGGGGTGGACCCCGGCCCCGGCGGACCCGGCGTCACCGGGCTGACCGCCGCCCCGCCGCACCCGGTGCCCCGCCCGGCCGGCAGACGTGACGTGTTCCGGTGCGGCTTTGCTGTAAGCCGGAAAGCGGCCTCTTTTCCCAGGGGCGGGGCACCCCTGGGGGAGTGTCAGGCAAACCTTCAGTCCAACTCGGAATCGACGGGAGGCGGAGGGGTGGCGGGAAGGTCTGGAAGATCGCCGCCCGGCTGAGAGGGATCGGTGTCGCGGGGGCCTCCCAGGCCCCCCTTGGCGATCTCCTCCTCGGCCATGGCCTCGATCTCGTCTCCCATATCCTCGCCCATTTCCTTGGCCATCTTTTTTGCCCAGCGGGCAATGGACCGGGGGTCGTTTTCATCGAGCCCCGCCAGTTGGGACGGATCGGCCATGGATTCGAGGATCTGGTCTTCGGAGCGCACGGTCTTGAAGCGGGACACCAGACGACTGGTCTTTTTCGACCGGCACTTCTCGCAGGGCGGGTGCTCCTCGAGCTCGGAGATCTTGCACAGGACGGAGAACCGGGCCCGACAGGCCTCGCAACGGAATTCGTAGATCGGCATACCCCCTCCGGATCAGGAGATTTCTTCTGGATTATAGGCAAAAAGGTGGTGTAAGATCAAGAATCCGCCGATCCAGGAAGACAGCCCGGAACTATGGAAAAATCCCCCTACGAGCTGGTTCAAAGTTTCGACGAGAATCTCTGGCGCCAGGGAATGTCGGCCCTCCTGGTCGAGCATACCCAGCCGGCCCTGGACGCCTTGCTGCACCTGTTGTCCGACAAGGCCTGGCGCAAGCGGGAAGCGGCGGCCAAGACCCTCGTGGAGTGGGGCCCCGAAGTCATTCCCGCCCTCGTCGAACGGCTGTCCGTCCAGAACCTCGACGAGTGCTACTGGCTGACCTTTGTCCTGGGCCATTTCGAGGACCCCCTCGGCCGGGCCAAGATCGGCGAGCTCATGGTCAACCCCGACCCCGAGATCCGCAGTTACGCGGTCCGGGCGATCTCCATCTGCGCCTCCCTGGCCAACGCCAAAATCCTCATCCCGATGCTTGGCGACCCGAACTGGGCCGTCAGGAAACTGGTGTTCGAGCGGCTCCTGACCTTCGGCAAGCCCATCCTGGGGGAACTGGCCGGCATCGTCACCTCCGAGGCGGAGCCGAACCACTCGGTCATTGCGCTGTATGTGAAGCTCGGCGGCCAGGAGATCACCCGCGAACTGGGCGACCTCTACCAGCGCGGCACCTTTGCCATGCGGTATTCCATCATCACCGCCCTGGGCGACGCCGACTACCCGGCCGCGATCGACTTCCTGATCAACGGACTGTCCGATCCGTCCTGGGTCATCCGGAAGCGGGCGGCTGAACTGCTGACGAACCTCGGCCCCAAGGTCTTCGACCGGCTGTCCGCCTGGTTCAGCCGGGGCGATTCGATCATGAAGCACCAGATCGTCAGCATCATCGTCACCCTGCTGGGGGAAAGGTCCCTTCCCCTTCTGCGGCGCCTGCTGGGCAGTGATGACCAGGAATACCGCATCCTCGCGGTGGAGAGTCTCAGCCGTCTGCCCGGCGACGAACCCTGCCGCCTGCTGGTCAAATGCCTCAGCGACCCCTTCCGGATCGTCTCGGACTTCGCTTCGGAATGCCTGGCCCGCAAGCCCAACCTCAACCTCGACCTCCTGCTCGAGCACCTGGTCACCGAAGACGAGAACCTCCGGTTCCTGGTCATCAAGACCATCGGCAGTATCGGGGGCATCGCCCTCAATCCCATCATCCGCATCCTCCAGGAAGGCAACAAGCAGGAGCGGCTTTTCCTCCTGGGCGTCCTGCAAAAGATCACCCCCAACGAGAAGCTGATCGAGGTGCTCGTCCATCTGCTCGGCGACCCCAGCTGGCCGGTCCGGAACGCCGCCGCCAACTGCCTGAAGTCCTACGGAGCGACGGCGGTGGCCGCCGTGGTGACGGTCCTCAACAGCCCCAGCGACGACGTCCAGTTCTGGTCGCGGCGGGTCCTGCTGGCGATGGGCCCGACCGCGGTGGCCTCCCTGACGAAGATCCTGGAAGAGGGGACCGACGGCGCCCTGATCCCGCACATCATCGGGGCCCTGCTGGCCATGGACCACGCCGACGCGGTGCCGGCCGTCCTGAAGTTCCTGCAGGAGAACGACGACAACCGCATCCAGGCGATCTTCCAGGGCATCCAGGAGATCAGCTCCCGCGAGGTGGTCGAGACGATCCTCAACCTCATCTCGCATCCCGACGAGCGCGCCGCCCGCTGGCTGGCGCGCCTGCTGGCCAAGGTCCGCAAGCCGCCCCTGCGCCGCCTGGTCCTGCTGGGCCTCCAGCATCCGAAGCACCTGTGCCGGCTGGCGGTGGCAGAATCCATCCGTGAGTGGGACGACCTTCCCGAGAGCGATCTGAAGATGGTTGTCCGGCAGATGGAGATCGAGAAGAACCGCGACATCCAGATCGCGATCGCCCGGATTCTGGCCCGATTCGCCACCCCGGCCACCGAGGCGGCGGGCAAAGAGTTCATGAAAGCCTGCGACCCCGACCTGATGCTGGACATCATGCTGGTGCTGGCCGAGAGCGGCCGGCCCCTGTTCGGACCGGTGCTGGCCGAACTGCTGAAGACCCGCTCCGAGGTGATCCGCATCGAGGATACCGAGCGGGTCGGCAAGATCCTGGGCCTCATCTACAAGGCCAAGCCGGAGGGCATTCTGCAGGGGCTCACCTCACCGACCATGGCCTTCCGGCTGTGCTGTATCGTGGCCCTCGAGCAGATCAAGGACAAGCGGATCGCCTTCGCCCTGATGGACAACCTCAACCCGCACGACGACGCGCTGGTCATCAAGCGGGCGATCAAGATCCTCGCCCCGTATTTCTTCTCTGAAGATTTCCGGCTCAAGGGGGCCGTCACCGACTACCTGCTGGCCCTCGGCCCGATCATCACCGAACCTCTTCTGGAGATGGCCGGGGAGATCGAGAACGAGATCGACCGCAAGGGGGTCATTGACCTGGTGGAAAGCGTGGGAGGGAAAGTCGACCCCGCCCTCCTTCGCCGCAAGGGCGAAGCCAAGCCGCTCCTGTCGGACGACCATCTCGACCAGGTCCTCGAAAAGAGGAAGCGAGCCATGGAAGAACTCCAGAAATACGACCAGATCATCCAGCAGACCCACACCCAGGACCTCACCATCATGTTCACCGACGTCAAGGGGTACACGGCCTTCAGTTCAAAAGCCTCCCTGTCGGAAGTCATGGCCATGCTCAAACAGCACGACGAGATCCTGGTGCCGATCATCGAGCGACATGACGGGAAGACGGTCAAGAAGATCGGCGATGCCTTTTTGGTGGCGTTCGAACAGGTGACCAAGGCGATCCTGGCCGCCATCGAGATCCAGCGGAAGCTCAAGGAATACAACCTGAACGTCGCCGAGGAGCGCCGCCTCGGGGTCCGCATCGCCATCAACACTGGCCCGGTGATCAGGCGCGAGGGCGACGTGTTCGGCGACACGGTGAACATCGCCAGCCGCCTGGAAGGGATCGCGGACGCCAACGAGATCGTGATCTCGGAGCAGACCAGCAGTCTGATCGACCCGGGGGTGTTCGAACTGACCGCCTTCGGCGAGCATTTCCTGAAGGGCATCGACAAACCGGTCAGGGCCTACAAGGTCAGCTGGTAAAGACCGGGCGGCCGTTGGCCGTCGTCCTGGGCACGGGCCCGAACCCCGCCTCCCGAATCCGCCGGTATTTCCCCGATCGCTTCGCCGACGGATGCCCAGGGCGGTTCCCGCGAAGCCGCGACGGGGAGGGGGCCAGCCGAAATCCCTTCCGGCCGGCAGGCTTCGGAGCGCGGCCCGGCACCTGCTTCCGGGAAGGGATTCCGCTTGGCGGGCCGGCCGGCGAACAGGTATAGTTGTGGCCGATGACCAGTTCCAACGCCAGCCCTGCCGCCAGTCCGCCCCGGCCCGCGGTCGGCATCCCCCGGCCGTCCCGGTTCCGGACCCTGATCGTCGTGCTGGTGGTGTTCCTGTTGCCGCCGCTCGTCCTCGATTTCCTCGCCCGCCAGCTGTTGGAGGAGGAGGAACGGCAGGTGACCGCCCACCAGGAGCAGGCCCTGTTGTCGGCCCTGCGCGTCGCCCAGGCGGAACTGACGCCGGAACGCCGGCTGGCGGCGGCCATGGAGCGGGTGGTCCGCCGCCTCGGGTGGGGGCCCGGGGGTCAGGGAAGACCACGCCGGCCGGCCTCCGGGCATCCGGACGCGGTCCAGCCCCGGGCGGTGCTGGACCGCCTTCGCCCCATCCTGCGGCGGGAGATCCCCGCCCCGCCCCTCGCCATCTGGGTGGTCGGGGCAAATGCCCTGACGGGGGCTTCCGCGGGCGATCCCCGGTTCTACCAGAGCCCTGCCCCTTTCGGTGAGACCGCGGTGCGGACCCTGATGGCCGGGTGGCTGGGGGTGCTGGACCGGCGGCCCTGGGGAGCCGCCCCGGAACTGGCGGGGTTCCGCCAGCGCTGGGGAGGACCGGCGGGGCGGAAGGCCTTTCGCGAGCACCGGAGCAAGGTCGGCACCCACCTGTTCGGGGAGTTCCTGCCCCTGGAGGCCGATCTGGGCCTGCCCGACAGCTTTTTCTGCAGTCGCTTCGGCACGGGGAGGATCTGGCTGGCGGGAGGGGTGCTGAGCGACGGGACGGGGCCGGACGCCCCGCTGTTGGGGGCGTTCGCCGTCTTCTACCGGGATGCGGATCTGCCCCATTCTTTTCTCCTGGCGGGGGCGCGCGGGCCCCGCCGGCGGCTCCTCACCCTGGCCCGCAACGGCATTCCCCGGCTCACGCGCACGGCGGGCCGGCTGGCGCTGACCGCGCCCCTGCCTCGGGAGTTCCAACCGGCGATCCAGCAGGGAGCCCGGTCCCCCGGGCGGGACGGTCCCGTGCGGATGCTTCAGGTCTGGCTGTCGACGGATGACCGGACCCATCCCTTCCGCCGACGCCTGGCCCGGGCGGAGCTGGGCCTGGCCCTCTGGGCCGTCGCCGGGCCCCTGTTGTTCTGGGGGCTGGCGGCGGGACGGCTGGCCCTGCCCCTGCCGATCCGGGGACAACTGGCCCTGGCCCTCGCCGCGGCAGTTCTGCCGCCCGCTTTGGCGTGCGGGCTCTTTGCCCGCTCCTTTCTCGGATTCTGGCGCTCGGAAGGGGAGCGGGCCGCCCGGGCGGTCCTCGGCCAGTCGCTCCAGATGCTGGAAAGCGGCATGGCTGGCCATGTCAGCGCGGAGCAGGAGAAGGTCTGGCTGGCCAAGGAGCGGCTCGCCTCCCGTCTGCAGGCCCCACGCCATCAGATCGCGCGAGAGCTCGACCGCATCCTGTCTGGAAGCCAGGGGCAGGCGATTCACCTGATCCGGGCGGACGGGGAGGAGTGGTTCCGGTCGGCCCGGTGGCCCGGGCTCGCCCCGATCCCGCCGGAGACCACCGACAAGATGGTATCGCTGGCCCGGATCCTGGCGATCAGGCTGTTCCAGTCCTACAACCACGACACCTGGGAAACGGATCGGGCCCGGGGCAACCCCGCCTTCTGGTCCAAGGAGCAGACGGCCATCGCCGAACAGCTCTGGGGCCCCAAGGAGATCGCGGTCTACCTGGCGCAGGAGCCCCTGTCGCTGGATGCCCGCTCGACCGGGTTCCGGGACGGCCTGGTCACCGGATTCCTGCTCTGGGAAGCCGGCCGGCCGGTGGCCCGCCAGTCCCCTTGGCCGCCCGCAACGACCCCGCGGACCGGCCCGGCAGGCCCTGGCGGGCGGGCCCTTCCCGGCGGGGCCAGGAAGCTGGCAGGAATCCTGTTTCTGA
>CAZKPI010000118.1:0-4063 GCA_964554555.1 uncultured bacterium | reverse complement strand
GGACCTGTCGGTGCAGACCGCGGTCTTTCCCTGTTCCCGCGGCGGCGGCGAAGGAGCCTGGCGGGTGCGGACCGCCCCGTGCTGGCCGCCGGCCGCCGCCCAGGACCGTCTGCTGGTGCGGATCGCCCGCCAGGCCGGCCGCAACCCCTGGCTGGTCCTGCCGACCCTGCCCGACGGGCGCCTGGTGGCCGCCCGGGTGTTCCGGTCCTTCCCCTACGTCGCGGTGGCGGTGGGGCAGATGACCGGAGGAACGGCGGGCTCCGGGGTGGAACCTCTGCTGGTCATCGCCGGCCTCGCCTACCTCATCACCCTGATCTGGTTGGCCAGCCGGTTCCTCGGGCGCATTTTCCTCCTGCCCATGGATCGCCTGGTCCGGGCCAGCCTGGCCGTGGCCGGGGGCGAGTATGCCCCCGCGGTTGACCTGCCCGGCGTGCATGAATTCACCGAAATAGGCATGGAATTCGGCGCCATGTGCAAGGGACTGCGGGAAGGACGGCTCCTGCGGCGGTTCGTGTCGAGTGAGGCGGCCCTCGACGCCCGGGAAGCGGGGAACGCTGGATTCGAGCCAGGCGGGGAACGCCGCCGGGTGGCCATCCTGTTTTCCCACATCCGCGATTTCCCGCAGTTGACCGCCGGCCTCGCCCCCGCCCAGGTCTTCTCCTGGCTGAACCAGTATTTCTCGGCCATGGAGGCCCCGATCCGGGCCCAGCACGGGGCGATCGACAAGTTCATCGGCGATGCCGTCATGGCGGTTTTCCACGAACTGCCCGGGCGCTCCCCGGCGGCACGACGGGCCTGGGACGCGGCCTGCGGCATGCGGCGGGCCCTGCGCAACCTGAACCTGCGCCGCCAGGGCCTCGGGCACCCCCCCCTGATGACGGGGCTCGGCCTGACGGCCGGGGAAGCCGTTTCCGGGCGCATCGGATCGCGGCACCGGCGGCTCGATTTCACGGTCATCGGCGATCCGGTGAACCTCGCGGCCCGGCTGGAAGCGCTCCGGGACCGGGCGGCGGCGGATGCCATCATCCTTGACCAGGCCACCGCCGACCTCATCGGGCTGACCGGCCGCGGCCGGCCCCTGGGCGACCTGGCGATCAAGGGAAAGGCCCGGCCGGTCGCGGTCGTCGCCTGCCCCCCGGAGGCCGCGGCGTGAAGCGGTTTCTGACAGGCTGGGAAGCCGTTGTCCTGTGGGTTCTGCTGGTGCCTCTTCCCTGGTATCTCTTCCAGGCCGGATGGGCGGCCGGATTGGCCAGGGAGGAAACCCAGCGGCGGCTGGCCGCCCGCACGGCGCTCCGAACCGAGGCCGAAACCTTCCTCGAGCACCTGCGGGGGATCTCCTTCATCGACCACGCCGTCGGCAGTGCGGCTTCCCATCTGGGGTTCACCGACGGGGCGGACCCCGCCTCCGCCGCCCTGGCCGCCCGCTTCGACGATCAGGCCCTCGAGCGGGTCCGCACGCTCCTGACGCGGGAAACGGGGGCAACCCCATGGGCCCTGGCCATCGCCGGGCCAGAAGGGAAGCCCTGCCGCGTCTGGCTGAACCCCGACCACCCGCTGACCGGGGACCCTGACGGGGGTGAGGCCGCCCTCACGCGCCTGTTGCAGGAACACCTTCTCCATTACGGGCAGGGCCTGGGGGAGCCCCGCAAGGAAGGAATCCGCCGGCGCCTGAACGAAATGAGCTACCGGCTGTTCGGCGACGATGCCAACATCGGGGGCCTGGGCACCCGCGTCACCTTCTTCGTTTCGCACCAGGCCGACCGGGATCGGGGCTACTGGACCATCCGGCAGGCCCCCCCCGTCGACCCGGGCCGCGGACAGCCGCGGCTAAGCACCCTGTTCCAGGTCTTCCTCGGCCGGGACCTGTCTCCCTCCCGGATCCTCCGGGCGGCGGTCGCCCGGGCCAGCCCCGGGTTCACCCGCCGCCTCCGGTGGCTTCCGCCCTCCTCCCTGCCCCGATTCGAGGAGACCGGCGGCCGCCTGGTCTACCTCCAGTCCCTGGACACGGACGATTTTCACTGGTATCTGACCCGGCGACGCCCGGACCTTTTCCGGACGAACCGCCAGCCCGTCCTGACGGTCGAACTCGACCCCGCTGGATTGGTCTCCCCGCGGCGGGGTTGGGGACCGTTCCTGCAGGCCGGGTTTGCCATCCCAGCCGGGCTGGTCACTTTGCTTCTGTTCCGGGGGGCCTGGCTGGGAGGCCATCTCAGCGGAGGTCTGCGCAGGAATCTGGGGGCGGGTTTCGCCCTCTGCCTGGCCCCCTGGCTGGCCGGGCTGGTCCTGGCGCTGGCCGGCTGGCTGGACCTCCGGTCCCAGGCCCTCCCCGCCTCGGTCGCCGATTTCCTCGACCGACGGCTCGAATTGCTCGACCAGCGGGTCGCCCACATCCACGGCCTGGAGAACCGCCTCCTGGAAACCCACCGGCCCCTGTTCCAGCGTCTGGCCGCGGGTTCCAACCCCAAAGACCTGGCGGCCCTGAAACGCATCGGAGCCGCAACCAACCTCGATGTGCTCTTCCTCTTCGCGGCGGATGGGCAGAAAGCCACGTATCAGGAGAGCTCCCCCATCGACCCGAAGATGGTCAAGCTCTTCCAGGGATTCGCCATCCAGGCCCTGCAGGAGGCCGGAAACCGCCCCCACCCCGGCTCACGTCAGGAGGCCGGCGCCGCCCTTCTCTGGCGGACCCTGGTGGACCAGTTCATCGACATCCCGACCCTGGGCCGAATCATGGCGGCGGAAGGGCAACTACAGCGCAGTCCCTTCGGCAACCCCCAGCAATGGATCACGGTGTTCTTCCTGCGCGACCAGCGCCCGCCGCACCGGGCCATGGCGATGGCCGTCTCCCTGGGCGGGTTTCTCTTTGCCGAGAAGAGGCTGAGGAAGCTTCTCACCGCCCGCACCCTGCTCGAAGTCTCCTTCGCCGGCTACCGCCTCGAACTCCTGCTGTACAAGTTCCATACGCCTGCCGACCGGTCGCTCAGCATGACCATCCTGGGCACTCCCGGCGACGACGGCCCCTGGCTGGCGAACAAGCCGGTGGCGGACGCCACCCTGGCCGACCTGGTGGGGAAAACGCTCCATCACGAGGAGGCCGGCGCCCGGGGCATGACCGTGACCCGCCCCCTGCAGGCGGATTACTTCATCGCCGCCGGCCTGGCCCGCGACGAAGTCGATCGGCGCCAGGAGGGCGGCCGGATCGTCGGCCTCCTCGGGGGCGTGCTGGTGCTGTTCCTGGCGGGGCTGGCCTGGGCCTCGACCTTCCTCCTGACGAGGCCCCTGCTGGCGTTCCTCGAGGTGACCCGGCGGGCCGCCCGCGGGGATTTCACCTGGCGGCTGGACCTTCCCGGCCGCGACGAATTCGGACAGATGGCAGGAGTCTTCAACCAGATGGCGGACCGGCTGATCGAGCGCCAGCGCCTCAGCCGGTTCGTGTCGGAAGACACCCTGACGGCCATCGCCGGCGACGAAGCCGCGGCCGTCCGGCGGGGCGGCAGTCTGGCGGAGACCACCATCCTGGTGTCCGACATCCGCTCCTTTACGACGTTGTCGGAGGAACACCCACCGGAGGCCGTCGTCGAGATGCTCAACGGGTATTTCACCGTGATGGAGGAATGCATCACCGCCGGGCGGGGGATCATCGTCTCGTTCATCGGGGATGCGATCGTGGCGCACTTTCCCGACACCTCCGGCCTCCCCGCCGACGGCCCCTCCCGGGCGGTGGCGACCGCGTGGCGCATGCGGGCCGCCCTCGCGGCGTGGAACGCCAGCCGGCAGGAGGCGGGCCTCTTCCCGATCAGAACCGGCATCGGCATTGCCACCGGGCAGGCCATGACCGGGGTGGTCGGGTCGCAGACGGGACGACTGGCCCAGGTCGTGCTCGGCGATCCCGTCGACCGCGCCACCGGCCTGGAGGCGGCGGCCAAGCAGGCCCGGGCTTCGGGGATCTTCATCGACCAGGAGACGGCCGCGGCGGTCCGGGGGTCCTGGATCATCCTCCCCTCCGCCGAATCGGAGGGAGGAGAAATCGTCGGCCCACGGTAAGACCAGGCGGTTAACGACG
>CAZKPI010000117.1:0-10455 GCA_964554555.1 uncultured bacterium | reverse complement strand
TCGTCCAGGATCAGCAGGTCCGGGTTCCGCACCAGGGCCCGCACGTAGCACAACAACTGCCGCTCGCCCAGCGAGAGGTTGGCTCCCCCCTCGGCCAGCACCGTGGCATACCCCGCGGACAGCCGACGAATGAACCGGTCGGCCCCCAGTTCGCGGGCCGCCGCCAGCACCCGGCCGTCGTGGATCTCGGGCGCGAAGGCCTTCAGGTTCTCCATCACTGTGCCCGGAAACAGATGGATCTCCTGCAGGACCAGAGCCACCTTCCGGCGCCAGGCCCGGGGATCGAAGCCGCGCAGGTCATGGCCGTCGATCTCGATCGTCCCGGCGGTCGGGTCGTAGAACCGCAGTAACAGGTTGATGCAGGTGCTCTTCCCCGATCCCGAGGCACCGACGATGCCAATCCGCTGGCCGCGCCGCACCGTGAACGACAGGTCGTGCAGAACCGGCTCCTCACCGTAGGCGAACCGCACCCCTCGGAAAACGATCTCCCGAAATCGGACCGGAACGGGCCGGCGGTCGGCCCCCTCCGCTTCTTCCGCCAGGGGTCCGCCAGTCCCTGCCGCGGCCGCGGCCAGCGAACCCGGGACCGGCCAGGCGTCGCCGGCCTTACCGGGCAGGGCAGGCAGAAAACCTGCGGTGATCTCGACCGGAACGCCCGTCACCGGGCCGGTTCCCGCCCCTTCGGGCCGCCGGTCGAGCAGGCCGAGGACCCGGCCCGTGGCGGCCAGTCCCGACTGCAGGGCAACGAACACCTCGGCCAGATCGCGCAGGGGCCCGAAAAAGCGGCGCAGGAGTTCGAGGAACATGACCAGGGTGCCGACGGTCAGCCGGCCGGCAAAAACCTCGCCGGTGCCGTACCAGAGCACCGCGGCCAGGCCGCCGATCTCGGCCAGGAAGGTGAACCCGCCGTAGAACAGGACGGCATCGTAGAACACCCCGCGGGCCTCGAGGTCGGTGCGGGCGCGGGTGGCGGCCGCCACCCGCTCGACAGCGGCTTCCTCGCGCCCGAACAGGCGGAGCAGGGAGACCCCCTGGATGAACTCGGTGACCCGCGCCGCCATTTCGGCATCCCGTTCCCGCACCTCGTGCCAGAGCTGGCGGATGAACCGGGCATAGACCGCCACGGCCGCCCCGCCGCCCGCCGCCGACAGCACCAGCCAGCGCCCCAGGACGGGGGCCTGCCGCCAGGTCAGGATGGTGATGCCGGCCAGCAGGAAGGCGTTGGCGGCCAGCTGGGCGGCCGCCCCCGACACCAGCCCGCGCATCTGTTCAATGTCGTTCTCGACCCGGCTGATGAGCTGGCCGGGCGGGTGGCCGTCGAAAAACCGCAGGTCCTGGGCCAGCAGGCGGCTGAAGACCGCGGCCTTCAGCCGGGCCATGACGGAGGTCGCGACCCCCGCCAGCAGAACGGCGCGGACATACAGGACCCCCGCCCCCAGGCCCAGGGCGCCGACGAAGGCGAGTCCGAGCCGGAGCGCCAGCCCGGCATCCCTGGCCGGCAGGGCGGTATCGATCAGTTCACGCAGGATCAGCGGCCGGGCCAGATGGATCCCGGTCACCATCAGCATGGTCAGGGCCGCCCCGGCCAGGGCGGCCAGGTGGGGTCGCAGGAAGGTCAACAGGGTCGGCGCCGCGCGCCGGACGGAGGACAGCCGAAGCATGACAGGGTCCTTTCGGGGGTTCCAGGGCTCCGGCGGGGCGGGGCGGGGGATTGGCCCCCCGCTGGCCGACGGCCGCCGTCATGGAGGAGAGGGATTGGTCATGGCGGTGACAGCGGCGTCGGAAGGACGCGCGGCCGCCCATGACCGGCTTCCGGTTGCGGCAAGCCTGGTCGTGGAGGGTGAGGGTCGGAGTCATGGGTATTCCTCCTTCCGGCCCGGAGGCCGGGGTCGTGGAGCGGTTGCCCGCGCGCAGGGGACATGGGTGATCCGGGGCCGGTCTGGCCCGGAACGTCAAAGGGGGGGAAAAAGGTTCCGGGCCGCCCTTGCGGACGGCCCGGTGGTGATCGGTTCAGCGATCGGGGGTCGGGAACGACCCGGTCAGGCGCGACCCAAGGGAGCTGATGCCGGCTGGCGGCGGCTGATGTTGTTCGTCATCGGCGTCTCTCCCTTCGTGAAATCGGCAGGTCGGTCAACAACCGGAGTGAATGTATGCGGAACCGGCCGCCGTGTCAAGGACTTTCTTGTTGATGGCCAGGCAACCGCCTCCCAGCCGGTCTTTCGCCGGCCGGACCACGGCAACCGCCCGCACCGGCGAATCTTGTACAAGATATTGATGTTGTACTCAGAACTTGTTTTCGCCAGGGACCCGGTTGACCTTGTAGTCCACGGTGATGGTCGCGGCCGTGATTTCCTTGATCTTGATCAGGGCATAGTGGCCGGTGACCGGGAAAAAGACCGCGAACACATCCCCCACCTGGGGCGCGGCGGTCATGCCCAGGGCAACCCGGGCGGCCGACATGTTGGCCGCGTAGAGGGGATCCCCGATCCGGTAGGGGTCGGCAAAATACTTGGTGGCCAGATCGGGGGTTCCGTCATACGCCCTGACCATGTGGGCCGAGCCGGCGGTCGAGCCCAGTCCGGTGGTGAGACTGGCCAGGCTCAGGGTCCCGGTTCCCGGCGCGCCGTCGGTCAGGAAGTCGGACGCCAACACCGCCCCCTCGACAGGCGCCGCACCGGAGGCCAGGAAGGTCTTGGTGCCGGTGGCCACCGCCGTGGAAGTGGCGGTGACAAACTGATATTCGGCCACCACCCCGCGAAAATCCCCGCTGACCAGGTCGATGCGCTTGACGAACAGCTTCACATACTGGTCGCCGGCCACGCTCCGTTTGAAGAAACAGCCCAGCGCGAAATCCTTCTTGGTGGCGTTGAAATACGACTCCTGGCTGACGTTGCCGGCGGCGAAGTCGGCCAACAGCTGATCGCCGGTGTATTCGCTGATGGAGGCCAGACCGCTCTTCAGCGAGGTCGATGCCGACAGCGCGGTATAGAACCGGATGGCGGTGAGATTGTCGTTGGTGGCGATCTGCAGGTCGGTGACGCCGTCCCCGTCCAGGTCGTTGGCCAGACCGAGATAGGCCACCATGGCCGCCGGGTCGAAGCCGGTGTTGTTCTTCAGGAAGTCCGCCTGGCTGGCCACCTCGGCCGTGACCGAAGCCAGGTCGAAGATGGTGCCGGGCACCAGGTCGGAATCGGTCATCCAGGCTTTTTCCAGCTGGCGGGCGACCAGCCCCACCGCGGCCGGGAAGGTGGCCAGCAGGACGTCGGCCGTCAGTCCGGAAGACTGGGCCAGCAGGGCGGCCGCCGTCGTCCGGCTGTCGATCGTGAAGGCCGACCGGTCGGCCTCCCTGACCCAGGCCTTCAGCCCGACCTTTTTGACGTTCACCTCGATCTTGTACCACCCGTTGGCCGCCTGCGGCACCTGCTGGAGATGGAACTCCCAGGCCGCCGAGACCGTCGAGGTGGCCAGACTGAAGGTGGTGACCGCCTGGTCGTTCACCGCCACCGCGGGAGCGGACCAGGCCCGCCCGGTCGTGGTGTCGGTGTTGCTGACCTGGTTGACCGAGGCCATCAGGCTCGAATTGATGGCGGCAGGCAGGGTCAGGGTCCCGGCCAGGTCGACGGTCGGCACCGGAGCGGTCGGCGGCGCATCACCGTCCCCCTTGCCGAAACAGCCGGTCATGCCGAGCACCGCGACCAGCATGTATCCCAACAGAATCACCGAACGAGTTCGCATGGCATTCCTCCGAACCTCCTGGTTGATTTGTCCTGCGCTCCGCGGCGAGGCTACCCTCGCCATGGGTGAGACAGGGGAATCGCCCCGCATCCCTGACGGCCGGGGAAGGCCGGCCGGCTGGGGATCGACTTCCTGACCGGTCCGACCCTCCGGGATGCCCGACGGCCGCCAGGGGGTCATCGCCCGGGCCCCGGCCCCGCCGCAGGAAGCCGGTAGGCTTCCTGCAGAAGGGCAAAGACCAGCGGGCCGGCGGTGTCGGCCTGGCCGGCGGCCACCACCCCCCGGGCGAGCACCAGCCCCCCGGGAGCCTGGTAGATGACCGCGATGATCTTGCGGGTCTTATCGACCGTCATCCCGCCGAGGTACAGCAAGGGCATCCCGTCCTGGGTGTCGGTGTCGTCCTCGTTCCAGGTAACCGGTCCGACCCCGGCGGCGACGAGGGCCATCGCCCGCTCCCGGGCTTCCGCCGGATCCTTTCCCTCGATCAGGTCGAACGACACCTGGGCGCCCCGGCAGGTGAGGTTCAGGGAACCACTGCCCGGAACGACCGTCCAGGGGTCGGCCGACCGGAAGGCGATCAGGCCGGGCACAAAGGTGGCCACCGTGTCCAGCCCGGAAGCGGCACTTCCCGCCCCCAGGCAGAAGAAGACGAACAGGGGCACCCACCATCGCCGCATCGCGGTCCTCCTCCCCGAATTCGGATCGGCCCATCGTACCGTGAATGTCCCTTCCCCGCAACCCCTGGACCGACCATTCCCGCCCGTCCGCCCCCCGCTCACCGGCATGCCGTTCCTCCCGGATCCATCTGGCGCCCATCCGCCTTGCATTCTCCCCCCCGTTGCTCTACCCTTTCCGGCAATGGCCGGAAAACCGGCACCTCGAACCCGGGAGAAGAATGCCATGAAGACCCTCATCGAACCCTTCAAGATCAAGATGGTGGAACCCATCCGCCAGACGACCGAGGCCCAGCGCCTCGCCATTTTGAAGAAGGCCCACTACAACCCCTTCACCATCCGCGCCGAGGACATCCTGATCGATTTCCTGACCGACAGCGGCACCGGAGCCATGAGCGACGCGCAGTGGGGGGCCATCATGACCGGCGACGAGGCCTACGCCGGCAGTCGGAGCTTCTTCCAGTTCGAGAAGGCGGTGCGCGACATCACCGGCCTGAAGCACATCATCCCCACCCACCAGGGCCGGGCCGCCGAGAAGATCCTCTTCTCGCTGGTCGGCGGCAAGGGGAAGAAGATCCCCAACAACACCCACTTCGACACCACCCGCGCCAACATCGAGTATTCCGGGGCGGAAGCGGTCGACTTGGTCATCCCCGAAGGGAAGATCCCCTCCTGCGTGCATCCGTTCAAGGGCAACATGGACCTGGACAAGCTCGCCGCCTTCCTGGCGAAGCACCACAAGAGCGTTCCCCTCGGCATGATGACCGTCACCAACAATTCGGGCGGCGGCCAGCCTGTATCCATGGAGAACATCCGGGAAACCGCACGTCTCTACCGGAAGTACAAGATCCCCTTCTTCCTCGACGTCTGCCGGTTCGCCGAAAATGCGTGGTTCATCAAGATTCGCGAGAAAGGCTACGCCAAGAAATCGGTCATCGAGATCGCCCGGGAGATGTTCTCCTACGCCGACGGCTGTACCATGAGCGCCAAGAAGGACGGCATGGTCAACATCGGCGGCTTCCTGGCCCTGAACGACGACGCCCTGGCCATGCAGGCCCGCAACCTGCTGATCCTGACCGAGGGCTTTCCCAGCTACGGCGGGCTCGCCGGCCGCGACCTGGCCGCCCTGGCCGTCGGCCTCTACGAAGCCCTCGACGAGGACTACCTGCGCTACCGCATCCGCACCGCCGAGTACATGGGCGAACGCCTGCTGGCCGCCGGGGTCGAGATCATCCGCCCCACGGGCGGCCACGCCGTCTACATCGATGCCAAGGCCTTCTATCCGCACATCCCGCCCGCGCAGTTCCCCGGGCAGGTCCTGGCCTGCGAACTGTACAAGAAGGGCGGCCTGCGCGGCGTCGAGATCGGGTCGGTCATGTTCGGCAAGAACGCCGCCATGGAACTGGTGCGCCTGGCCTTCCCGCGCCGGGTCTACACCCAGAGCCATTTCGACTATGCCATCGAGGTCATCCTCGAGACCTTCGCCGACCGCCGGAAAGCCAGAGGCCTGCAGATCACCTGGGAACCGCCGTTCCTGCGCCACTTCACCGCCCGCTTCGCCCCTGTCGGGAGGTGAGTGGCCCCCCTGACAGCCGTGGGGGGAGCGGCGTACCCGCCGGGTCACCACGGCTCCCGGACCGGCCCGCCGCCGCGGAGACGTCTCCCGAAGCGGACGTGGTTCCGACTCCCGCCATGCCCGCCCCGCCCCCGCCCGCCGGCGCGCGGGCCCGGCTTCGCGCCTGGGCCCGGGCCCTGAAGCGCGACGCCATCGCCATCCTCCTGGCCCTGCGCGATCCCCGCACCCCGCGCCTCGCGAAGCTCACCGGCTTCCTGACCTGCGCCTATGCCTTCAGCCCGATCGACCTGATTCCCGATTTCATCCCCGTCTTCGGCCAGCTCGACGACCTCCTGCTGGTGCCGCTCGGCATCCTGCTCACCCGCCGCCTCATTCCCGACCCCTTGTGGGCCGAATACCGCGCCCGGGCCGAAGCGGTCACCGGCAAACCCCTGTTCCCCGGCAGTCTCGTGGTGATCGTGCTGACCTGGACCCTGACCCTCCTCCTGGCCGGCGGCCTCCTCTGGTGGATGCTCCAGGGCCGGTGACCCCGGGGCACCCTGCCCGCCGCCCGCCGGCACGACGCCCATTCATGGGGCTCCCCTTTCCCCCCGGCCCGCGCCTTCCCCGAGCCGCTCCCCACACCATGGTCCGCGCCACGGCTGACCGGCCGCGAAGCTGAGCTTCCGCGAGGGGAGGGCCTCAGCCGTTCCCCTCGCCGGAAGGAAGGGTCCAGGGCCATCGGCCCTGGTGGGGCGGCCGGGGTTAAGCCCCCCTCGGCAAGCTTCCTGCGGCGCAAAAAAAACAGCCCGGCCGCGCGGGCCAGGCTGTTCGTGGAACGGGCGATCAGAGCTTGCGGTAGACGACGACCTTCTCGTAGGTTTGCAGGCGGAAGGCCTTGGTGACGTTGTAGAGCGACTCCTTCGACCCGATGAACAGGGCGCCGCCGGGCGTCAGGATGTTGTAGATGTTCTCGGCCAGCCGCTCCCGCTGACGCTGTGAGAAGGATGAGAAGATGTTGCGGGCAACCACGACGTCGAACTCGCCGAGGGCTTCCATCTCCTTGGTGGAACTGGCGTTCACATACTTGAATTCCACCAGGTTCTTCACGTCGTCCTTGATGCGCAGGTCGCCGCGGTCGTCCTCGAAATACAGGTCGAGGTACTTCTGGTCGACGTGCCGCAGCATCTCGCGCTTGTAGATCCCGCGCTTGGCGGTGTTGAGGCAGATGTGCGAAATATCGACGCCGGTCACCACCACCTTGACCCGGTCGGAATGGACCTCCTCAAGGATGCTCATGGCCAGCGAGTAGGCTTCGGGGCCGAACGAGGAACCGATCGACAGGATCTTCAGGGTGTTCTTGCCGTGCTTCACGCACTCCTCGATCAGTTCGGGAATGGTCGTGCTGATCAGCACCTTGTTCTGTTCGGGCTCGGAGAAGAAGGCGGTGCGGGGGTCGGTGATCGAGTCGTAGAGGCTGATGTGGATGTTCTGGTCGTCCGAGCCGTAGCGGAGGCAGTGGTAGTATTCCATCCACGAGGTGATGTAGAACCGGTCGAGGTTTTTCTTCAGGGCGCGCTCCAGGGCCCGGCGGTCGGTCAGGCCGATGCCGCACCGCTCGGCGATGATCTCCTTCAGCAGGTAGGCCTCTTCCGCGTTCAGGGTGCCGGCGGCTTCCGGCTTGCCGGCCTGGCGTTCGAGCCGCGCCAGTTCGCGGGGGGTGGCCACCGCCTGCAGGACGGTGTCGAGCAGGGGGCACTTGTTGTTCTGGTAGGAGGCGAGGAAGTAGGCGCGCGCCCAGGGATGCGCCTGCAGGATGCCTTTCAGCTTCCCTTCGAGGTCGGGCACCTCGGGGTTCTGGAAGGTCAGGAAGAATTTGATCGCCGCGACGATGAGGTCGCGGTCCTCGTGCTCGAGCATGGCCAGGGCGGTCTTGACCGACTTCTTGTCGTTGATGCGGGCCAGCGCCAGCATCGCCTTGGCGCGCACGCCGTTGTTGACGTCGGTCTCGGCGATCTTGATCAAGGTGTCGACGGCCTTCTGGCTCTTGATCTTGCCGAGAGCCTTGACGATCTGGTAGCGGACCTCCCATTTCTGGTGGGAGAGGTAGTTGCGGAAGGTGTCATCGAGGGCCCGGTCCTCCAGCTCGCTGAGGGCCACCACCGCCAGCTTGGCGACCTGCTGGTTGGCGTCGCCCAGCAGGGGGACGAAGAACTGCTTCAGTTCCTTACTGCGGAAGGCGCGCAGGGCCGACAGGGCGGCGATGCGGATCTGCCAGTCGTCATGCTTGAGCAGTTCCTTGAGAGGGAAGATGGACTTGAGGTCCTTCATGTTCTCAAGGGACTGGCAGGCGTTGACGACGACGCGCCATTCCTTGTCCTTCAGCTTGTTGATCAGGGAATCGACCGCCAGGGTGGAACCGCACTGCCAGATGGTCTTGGTGATCGTCTCGCGGACGCGCGAGTTGTCGCTCTCCAGCATCTCGAGCAGGCGCTTGGTGATGTCGGGATCTTTGCGGGCGGCCAGCACGCTGGCTCCGGCCTCGCGGACGTCGCCGTAGGGCTCCTGCAGAATGACGTTGAACAACGGTTCCTCGATCTGCCGCGAGGTGGTGCCGGTCATGGCGAGGGCCGCCTCGCGCCGGACGTGGCCGTTGATGTCCTTCAGGGCCCCGATCAGCGCGGTGAGCGCCCCGTCGTAGGTCAGCATCTGGCGAAGGCCCATGACGGCCGCTTTGCGGACGATCTCGTCGGGGTCGTGCAGGAGCTCGCGCAGGGCGTTGAACGAGGTGTCGGACGGGTTGGCGCCCAGGGTGCGGGCCACCGCCTGCCGGACGGCGTCCTCGGGATTGCGGGTGAACGCCACCACGCCCTTGGCGGTGTCGGGGTGCGGCACCTTCTCGAGGAACTCCAGGATGCGGATGCAGACGGCGGGGGTGACCCGGCCGATCTTTTCCAGGGCCGGCTTGACACACTTGGCGCCCAGATTGATCAGGCCCTGGAAAGCGATCTCGACGATCTCGGGCTCGGCATTCTCGAGGGCGGTCAGCAGGGCCGGGCCGTAGCATTCCTCTTTCAGGGCGGCCGCGATCCGGACCAGGAAGATGTACTCGGCCGCGTCCTGCTGTTCGAGCAGTTCGAGCAGGATCGGCTTGAGAGAGTCGTGGGGGAGTTTCTTGACCGCCCCGGGGTTGGCTTCCTCGATCTGGGCGATCGACTTGAGGATCAGCCGGCGGGTGCCGCCGTCCTCTTCCTTCAAAAGCTTCTTGAACAGAGCCTCCAGACATTCGGCCTTTTCCATGGCGCCCATGGCGCCGATGGCCGAGAAATACTCGAGCACATCCTCGGACTCGAGGGCGCTCATGACCACCGGCAGGACGTCCTTGGTGGCGATGTTGCCCAGGGCCTCGACAATCGAGTATTTCAGGATGTCGGTCTGGTGGTAGGTGTTGATCAGCGTCTTGACCGCCTTGGGATCCTGGATCTTGCCCAGGGCCTCGACCGCGGTGGTCTTGACGTTGTCGTCGTCATGGGCCACGTATTTCAGGCAGGTGTCGGTGGCCAGCGAGGACTGGATGCTCGAGGTCTTTCATGACCACCGGGAGGACGTCCTTGGACTGGATGTTGCCCAGCACGACCAGCACCTGGATGATCTCGTCGACATCGGTGGCTTCAGCGACGGCCTTGATCAGGTGGGACACGGCGGCGGGGCCGTATTCCTTCAGGATCGTCATGCCGGCATTGCGCGTGTTCAGGTCCGAGCCGCGGATGACCGGCAGAAGGGCCTGGATGACATTGGGGTGCCGGATCTGCGACAGGGTCTCCACGGCGGTGTTCTGCACGCCCTTGTTGGGGTCGCCCAGCGCTTCGCACAGGCCTTCGATGGCCTCCTTGTCGGTGAAGGCGCCCAGGTCGCGGACCGCCCGGCGGCGGACACCGGCATCGGCATCCCGCAACTTCTCGAGGAAAACGGCGGGTGAGTTCGTCATGGCTCAGGCCCCCTTTCCCGGCCCACCGGCCTTCTTGCCGAGAAGACGCTCGACTTCCTGCAGCATCAGGTCGGGTTTGATCGGCTTCTGCAGGAAGGAGTTGGCGCCCAGCGTCAACCCCTTCATCACCATGTCCTTCTTCCCTTCGGTGGTCAGGATGATGATGGGGATGTGCTTGAACTTCTCGTTCTCCTTGACCTGGGTGATCAGCTCGAAGCCATCCATGCCAGGCATGTTCAGGTCGGTGATGATGATGTCGACTTCGTTCTTGGACATTGCTTCGATCGCCTCGATCCCGTTGTTGGCCTCGAGAACCTTGTAACCGGCCTTCTCGAGCGGGAAACAGGCAACCTTCCGCAACATCAAGGAGTCTTCAGCCACCAGGACGGTTTTGGCCATGTCAGAATCCTCCGGTAAGATACAGGATGCACTGGAGCCAGATTATACCGGGAGCAGGGAACCAATTGCAACCAGCGATATTATCGCCCGGCCAGGCCCCTGGA
>CAZKPI010000116.1:0-10553 GCA_964554555.1 uncultured bacterium | reverse complement strand
GTCGATGTCATTGAGATCGCCCTGGAAAAGCACCGCCCCCTTCCCGTCCCGCATAGTCACCTGCCGGCCCAGCTGGGGCTTTTCCGGCTCCTTCCCCGACCCCGGCGGGGGCGGCAGTTCGAGGTGGCGCCAGGGCAGGGCGGCGAAGACCTCGCCGTTTTTGGGCACGGGGCAGGTGCCGTTGTTCTTGGTCACCGGCTGTCCCCGCCTTCCCGTCTCGCGGTTGGTGAGCAGGAAGTCGAGGCCCCGCATGGCATGTTCGGGCAGGAGCAGGCACCGGAACCGGTCGCGGTAGTATTCCCAGGTGAAGCCGAGGTCGTCGTCACTGCCGGGCCGCAGGCCGAACACGGCGGCCACGCCCTGCAGGGTGTTCAGGGTCGGCTGGTCGAGCCCGAACCGGTCGAGGCGGGCGGGCGCTTTCAGGCGGCTGAACCACTCCTCGTCGAGGAAGGGCAGGGTGACCGCGTTGTACCGGAGGCCGCGGAAGTCGCAGTCGATGGTGACGAACCGCTGGTAGAACCGCTCGACATCGCCCAGAACGAGGGTCGGGGAGAACCGGTCGAGAGTGCCGAACAGCCGGAAGGCAAAACTGCCCTTCATCTGGTCGATGGGGGTGGGGTGCTCGGGATCGGGGTGCTTGTAGAACCGGTAGGCCTGCGACTGCTCGAGGGGAACGCGCCGGCCGCCCATGCGCCAGTCGTCGTTCAGGCCGAACGTCTGCAGCCAGGCGGCATGGATGTTCGAGCGCGGCGGGACCGAGAGGAGGGTATGCCGCGTGGCTTCCTGGCTCATCTCCTCCACGTCGGGCAACAGATCGTATTTGGCCAGCCGCACCAGGAACCGTTCGGAACCCCGGCTGTGGTCATTGCCCTCGGCCAGTCCGGCGCGCCATTTCCCGCCCAGGAAGACCGGGGCGTTGGCGACAGCGAGGGTCTTGATCTCGTCCCATTGCTGGGGGAAGTCGAAGGCGCCGCCGGGGGCGAGGTCGATCGTGCCGCCGTGGGCAAGGATGACAGGCGTGGCCGGCTCGCGCCCGCCCGCCAGGAAGAAGGCATCAGGGTCGGCCTGCAGGCTCTGCTCGTCCTGATGCAGGGGGTTCATCTGGCGCGTCCAGTCGCCCGTGGTCGGGGCCTCCTTGATGAAGAGGGTAAAGCGGGACAGGACGGGGTGGGTGACGCGGACGGTCTTCACCCGGTGCAGGACGTTGAGGACGCGCGTGGCCTCGCCGCACCGGGCCGTGATCTCGAGCCGGAGCAGGCCCTCCTTCTCGCGGGGGTCGGGAACCATCCCGAGGGCGCGCGGCGGCAGGGCCAGCGGCCGGAACCCCCCCAGGAAGGCCCTCACCGAGACCCCGAGGGGAGAGACGGCGCCCATCGCCGCGAGCAGTTGCTCGACAACCGGCCCGGGATGCAGATCGAGGGCGGCCGTCTCCCGGCCGGCCGGCACGTCCAGGAGCTGGTCGTAGAGGGCCTGCAGGTCGGGCCTCGCCTCGCCCGGGTGGGTCAGCGTCCGCAGGGCCCAGACCAGTTCGTGGGCGGCGCTCTCGGCGAGGGTGAGCGCGCCCTCGGTGTCATACAGGAAGCGGGCTGTCTGCTGTTGGGCGCGGGTCATGAAGGTGGTCACGAAAAAGACGGTGGCCAACAACAGGATGATGCACAGGATGATGGAAAACGCCATCCCCCGCCGGCCGCACCGACCGCCGCCCGGTCGGCAGGATCCTCTCGCCGCCGCCAGAGCGGGCCGGGCGGCACGCCGGGTTCGGGCATGGCCCTGGGGCCAGCCGTTCCTGACCATCCGCACCGAAGCCGCGCCGGACCTCACCGCCAGACCTCGCCCACCGCCACCTCCGCCTCTGGTCAAGGGTATCACGAGGATCCCGCCGGGAACAAGCCGGCCCGCCGGCCGGCCCGGGTCATTCCGCCCACCGCGGCCCGGCTTGACAACCACGGCCAAAACCGGGAGCACTTCTCTGCATGGGGGCCCCAGGTTTGCTGTCCACGGCCACCGCACCCCATTTTGGAACCACATCTGAGATGATGAACGGAACCGGAAAGGACCGCCGAACAACGGGAAAAGCCAGGCCGGGGAGAGCCCAGAACGCAAAGAACCCCGGTCACCGTGAAGGTTCCCGGGGTTTCTCTCGGAGCGGGAAACGGGTCTCGAACTCGCGACATCCAGCTTGGGAAGCTGGCGCTCTACCAACTGAGCTATTGAAGGGGCTGTCGCAAGTTCTCCCCCCGTTTTGGACACATTTTAGTACACATTTCCTCGGAGAAGCCCCATGGCTCGCTATCTCCACCGGGTTACCGATGTCTTCTACTACCGGCGACGGGTGCCCAAGGACCTCCAATCCTTTTTTCCCGCGTTGTTTCTCAAAGCTTCGTTGCAAGTCCGGGATCGTCGTGCCGCCATGGATCTGGCCACCGCGATCTCCGCATGGTGCCTTCGGATCTTCTCCCTCGTTCGAGCCGGGATCGTCTCTGCCCAAGAAGCGGCTTCGCTCTTGGAGAAGTCCCCCTTCGGGATCGGGGTGCGCCGCAAGCAACGCGACCGGGAGAACCAGACCACCCCGAAGAGAATCACCGAGGTCTATGGGGTCTATGAACACGAGAACATCCGTGCCGAAAGGTGGCGTGAGAAAACACGCACCGACCAGCTTCAGATGGTCCGGCTCTTGGTCGACCTGCTCGGCGGGGACCACCCGATGCAGGAGATCACCCGCCTCCAATTGGTTCACGTTCGGGAGGACATCTGCCGACTGCCCCCCAACCTCACGAAGAGCCAGCGGTTCAAGCAGAGGACGCCACGGGAGATTCTGACCATGGAAGGAGTCAAACCCATGTCCACCTCCCGGGCCTACCGGATCGTCTCCCATTTGGCGACGTTTTTTCGCTGGGCGCATCGGCATGGCTTCATTTCGGAGGATGTCGCATCGGGTCTATACCTTCCCAAAAAGCGCGATCAACGCCAGAATGAGGAGCGGGAGGTTTACTCCGACGCGGATCTGGCCGCAATGTTCGAGGCTCCCGTTTTCTACGGGTATGAATCGGTGGACCGACCCGAGAACTTCTGGGTTCCGTTGATCGGCCTCTTTTCGGGAATGCGGCTGAATGAAATCTGCCAACTGCACGTCGAAGACATCATTGAGGCCGGGGACGGGGAGGACAAGATTTGGTGTTTCGATATCAACGACAGGGGGGAACGGGTCCTGAAGAACCCCTCCAGCCGTCGACTCGTTCCGATCCATCCAACTCTTGAAAAGATCGGGTTTCTCAAATATGTCACCGCTTGCCGGGAGCTGGGCCACCCCAGATTGTGGATGAGCCTGACCCGTCGGGAGGATACCTTCTCCAAGCAATTCAGTTCCTACTTCCAGCGATTCAACCGGAAGTACATCACCAAGAACCCGAAAAAGGTCTTCCACAGCTTCCGCCACATGTTCGGGAACCAGCTCAAGCAAGCCGGGACACGAATGGAGGTTATTTCGGAACTCCTCGGCCACACCCACGGTTCCATGTCCCTCGACCGCTACGGTCGCGCCTATGAACCGACCATTTTGTTTTCTGAGGTGAAAAAAATCCGCTTCAAAATTCCCCTTCAACAATTGAAAGATGCAGGCGCGGCCTTCCTGTCAGATCACAGCCGCCTTGCCTCACCGACCCAATCACCCTGATCATTGTAATTCATGCACCGGGGAAATCCCGAAGCGTTCCAAATTGAATCAAAAACAGGATGCAAGATCTCATGAGGCTTCATGCTTGTGGTCGGAATCATGATCGGAGGGGATAACAGTTCATCACGAGTTACCATTTCCCGATCATCGTTTGAGTGAGGAAACCCCTTTGGAATCCTATAGCCCTTGACCCCCAAGAGGCTTACCAATAGACAATATGGAGCGGGAATGCTGAATCGGTCAAATAGGGTAAGACTCAATTCAAGCCATTTCATCAAGTATTTCTCGAAGGCAATATGGGGAATGACCAAACCGACTTTGTCCCTTTCTTCGAGAAGATACGTGTCCGCAACCTCGAATCCCCCATGCCGGAACCATTGATTGTAAGACATCACATGAGGAAACCGCCCGAAGACGGTTGCTACGCCATCAAAGTTGTACATCAGAGCCCACTCAGAATTCTGGTTTATGGGGAGGAATCCATCGTCCCGGCCTTTTACGGTTTCAACATTGAGAATTGTTGGCTCCCTGAGAAACGAAGATGGAATGAGGTGAATCACAGTCTTCGCCCCGTCAGGAAGCGCAAACACCCCTTCCCCATTCTTTATCGCAACAACCCTTTGTTGTCTGAATTGAAGGAATCGCTCCAATAGAACAGCTCCATGAACAAAAGAGGCCCGCAGGTCTTCCACATCCATATCCATTTTCCCTGTCGCATTCCTTGTGTCGAAGCGGTTCCAACCATTGAACCTGACCATGTGGGGGGGATTCCAGCTCGCGGGGATCTTGAAAACAGCGACCTGTTTTCCCCCTTCAACTCCAAGCCACCGAATCTGATACCCCTGTATTCGGGGATCGATTCCGGTTTGCATGAAGTTCTCCATCATCTGTTGGAGCTTTTCGACGCTCTCCACATCAAAGCCGGGGAAACCGGTGGGGCGCTTCTCTTCCTCCTCTGCACCCAGAACCAGATAACCCCCGTGGCAATTGGCGAATGATGAAACATCTCTGAGGAACTCCGTGCGGCGTTCGTCGAGGGAACCCGATTTGTCATCAGGCTTTTTTTGAAGGGTGACCCCTCGCTTGTAATCTATGTCCTTGCCTTCAGGATAGCCCTCATCCTTCAGTCTTTTCAGGGCAACCCAGAGGTCCTCTGCTGAGCAGTCCCGAAAGTTCAGGCCATCAAGCGGATTTGCCATCACTCCACCCCGAGTGCCTTGAATACGGCATCCACGGGGTCGGCATAGAACCCCGTCTGGAACTTGGCGAAGAGTTCACCGGGGATGGTGGGGATGTCCCGGACGCTTGCCATGGGGAGCAACAGTTTTCTTGCCCCCGAGTCAAAAGCCATCTGGAGGCAGGCATCGAGGTTCTCGCCGGGGATGATCGAGCCGCCGAGACTCATGTTGCCCAAGACCACCATACTGCTCTGGACCGGCTTCCCGAGAATCCCGGAGCACAGACTGATGAAGCTGACCAAGGTCATGGCCGCCGCCGCGCCTGTATGGTGGAGTTCAACGATGTGGAGATGGTAATCGTGTTCCAGCGGCTTCCCCGCCGACGAAACACGGCTCATGTTTGCCTTGAAGTAGTCGTAAGCAACCTTGATGGCTTCCCGGGTTTTGGAGTTGGATTCCACCCCTGAGATGGTGAGCTTGCCGCTCCCCGCAATTACCTGAAGTTCAAGGCGGTAGAGTCCGAGGAATCCATTTGCTCCTGCCGTGACAGTATGGAGCGTTCCGGGCTTGAGGGGGGTGTCTGGGATCAGGGTACCCCCTCCTTGTTCGGGAACCCCCACGAAGAACTCCTCTCGGGTTTCCACGTCGAGGTAACTGAAGTGGACATCGTAGAACTCCATGCCGCCGATCTTCTTCAACTGTTCCTTGACCCGCCGGCGTACTTCGAGGGCATACCGGAGAGCCCGCTCGACCGCCGCCTTGTCATAGTCTCCTGCCGGATAGAGGAGCTTCAGCAACCCCGATACCGTTTTGCGAACCGCTATGGTGTCACGCTGGTTGAGGTTGTTGCCCAGCTTGAAGTACTTGTCGATGGCATCGGAGAACGTTCGCTTACGCATCTCCCGGAACCACTCCGCCAGATAATCGACTATCAAGCCGAACTGGTTGGTGAAGAACTCCGGGCGCATCTTGGGGATCTCCCACCCCGGCACGTAGCAGTGCATCCGGTCGAAGAAGGCCGAGTCGATCATCACCTCGGGGAACGGGGCAAACAGGTGCCCGGTCTTTACCAGCAAATCCACGCTCTGGTTGATGTTCCCGACGAAGACCATCGAAGCATCGGCACTGACTGCATCCCGACCCCGCGCAAACGAGCCGGAAGCCATGAAATCCTTCATGATCTGGACTCCGTCCTTATCCTTGAACGAGATCCCGGCCACCTCATCGAAGGCTACGACATCCCACAACCCGACCAACCCGACCTTCCGGGTGCCCATGTTGTAAAACAGGTTGGCAACCGTGCTTTGCCCACCCGAGATCAGGATACTGTTGGGGCTGATCTCCTTGTAGATGTGGCTCTTGCCGGTGCCGCGTGGTCCCAGCTCGCAGAGGTTGAAGTTGTTCTCCACTAGCGGGATCATCCGCGCCAGAAGGTGTTTCTTCACCCGAGCCTCGAACAGGGTCGGCTCCATCCCGGTCGAGCGGAGAAGGACGTCGATCCACTGATCCTCCGTGAACCCCCTCCGACCCTCGAAGAACGCATCCAGATCCATGTTCGGCATCTGGATCGGCTTCAATTCCTCGATCTGGAACGGTGAGCCCTTCTGCTTCTCCTCATACATGTAGCTCAGGGTCAGGATGCACCAGATGCCGCCGACAAGGAGCTTTTCATACTGTTTCACATACTCGCTGGAGACCTCAACCCCCTTGATGCCGAGGTTCGACAGGAGGGCTTGGTAGACGTCCCGGTCTTCGTTGAGAGTGACCGTAACCTTGTCGATGACCTTGTATCGCCCCAGTTCCTTGATCTTCGACTTCACCTTCTCGGACTCGTCGGGCCGGACGTAGTTCTGGGAAAGGATGTCTTTGACGTTCTTCAGCCCCTCATTGATGACCTCGGGGTCATGGCTGGCGCAATACATCCCAAGGAGATACTCCAGCACGTAGACGGGGACGTTTGCGCCTTCTTTGATGAGCTTGGTGAGGTCTTTGCGAACGACCCGCCCCTCGAAGTGCTTGTTGAGGAGATTGTCGAGGCTCTCATTGGAAACGGTGGCAGGGGCTTGGTTTTCCATATCCGTGCTCCGATCAGAAATCGTTCATGATGGCGAGGTCGATGGTGAAGCCGATCCGCTCCAGCTCGATCTGGGTGTCCACATCCCGAACCACAAGATGGTATTCCTTTTTCTTGTCGTAGGTGCCGGTCTTCAGGACGATCTTGGCGGGCCGCTTCCGGTCTTCCATGCTATCCGAGGTGCTGTTGAAGGTCAGGGTGACCTCGTTGCTGATGAGGGCTTCCCCGTCCCGCAGGGAAACGGAAACAGTAAGGGGAAGCGACCGCTCCGATACTTTTTCGGTCTGGATGAACTCAAACTTCTGGACGTTGTTGACCACCTTCCGGCTCGACCCAAGGAGGCTGATCCCGACCTTCTTCACGGTAGCCTTCTTGGCGGTATCCCCCTCCAGTTCGCGGATGGTGATGAGAGGAACCATCACCTCTTGCAGGGAAGCTCCGCCATGGACGAACTGGGCACCTCCAACAAAGTGGAAGCGGTTGTTCCCCTTGGGAACCCAGAACTCCGTATCGTCGTCCGTCCCTGCGGTGTCACGGGTAAAGCCGTGCCAAGCCTTGGGGTTCTTCTTCAGATCAGGCCCGATGATGTAGCGTTTCTTGGCGACAAATGCCCATTCAGGCTTCTTGGTCAGGGCACTCTTGTCGGTTTCGGTCAGCGGGCTCTCTTGGAACAGGAACCCGTGGTCGGCGGTCACGAACACGTGTGATCCGTTGAGGACGTTTACGACATGCCGGACGATGGCCGCAAGTTCGTCGATGGCTTTGCCCACAGCTTGGGGGGTCTGTTTCTCTGTCTGGGCTTTATCTCCGACCGCATCGATGCGATCATGGTAGATGTAGACCACCCGCGCCCCTTGGACGGCTTCTCTGCCGACCTGCTGGTTCATGGCAAGGAGGTCATCCGCCTTTAGGGCGAGCCCCTCCTTCGTCTGAAGAATCTGGTGGCGATCCTGAAAAGAGTTGCAGGGGTTTCCGTCAACTTCCAGCCCGCCGGAGTCCGTGAACTTGATCGAGGTGTGTGGAAGCAAGGCGGCCATCCCAAGAGCCGTGTAGCTGGGAACCACCCCAAGCATTGGCGCAATCGAGGCGCGGAACCGGGTCTGCTTGTTCAGGAGCGAATTCAGTTCTGAGGCGGCCTCATAGCGAAGGGCATCGCTGATGATGACGAATACCTTGTGACGGAGGCTCTTCTTGAGGATGGGCTGAACTGCATTGTCAAAGAAATCCTGCTGGTTCCAGACCTTCTCGATCTCCCACTTTGCCAACAGGGACTTCCCGCCAGTCCCCTCGATCAGGGAGCCCCAGTTGGAAGCAATCTGGTCGAGATACCACCCCTCGAAACAGGCGGTTACGGACTCCCGCAGGGTCTTCAGGACATCCCATCCGCACAGCTCAATCTGGTCCGCCGCCGCCAAGAAACGCCGGTGGTGGGTATCGAACAGATGGAGTTCTTTGCCGTAAGCCTCGAACATCCCGGCAGGGGTGGAATAGCTGAATCCATCGGCATGCCGTTCCTTGAGCAGGAAAAGGTCGTGGGCATCTTCCAGTGCTTGGTAGGCAAGGTCGTACGGGTTCCCCTCGGTGGAATCCCCGATCTCCATGTGGCCCCACACCCCGTCCCGTCGTTGCCGAATCAGATCCCGAAAATCCTCGTGGTTGAACGGATCGCGGGACAGCAGGACATCCCTCAGGGTTGAAAGGACCCGCCGCTCGACCTCCTCGAAGGTGAAGGCATCGGCCAGCGCATCGCCGGTGGTCTTTGCCAGTAGCTCGGTGATCTTGAGTTCCTTCCCAACCAGACCCGACAGCGAACGGAAGGAGGGGAACTGTTTGATGTCTCGGCTCCATTGGGACACGAAGACCGAGCAGTTGGACTTCTCCGGCAGAACGAGGTGCTGAGACTTGGGCAACTCCCCACGAAGATGAGCGGAAAGGTCGGTGACGAGGATTCTGACCAGAAGATCGTGGAGAGGGTTCTTGCCCCCATCGGTTTCCTTGAAGCCGAAGGTCAGGGTCATGCCTTCCCAGAATGACTCTGCCAACGCGAACTTCTCGATTTCTGCCAATGTTTTCGGGGGTTTGGTCAGATCGACAGGCTTCTCCTCGGTGAACTCGCTGAGCAACTGCGACAGGACGGCAAAGGGGATGGGCTGGGCCGCCTTGGTCAGGACTGCCAGCATCTTCCAGTCGATGGCGTCCTCCAGATCGGTCGGCTGGATGAGCTTCTTCAGTTTCGCCATCCGCTCCCCGCTCTTGAAGAAGTTCTTCCGTTTGGCCAAATGGGATCGCAGGGATGGATGGGTCAGTCCCAGCTCGTTAAGCAGAAGGGAAGCGCGATCCGCTCGGAAGGTTCGGCTGTAGAGCCGGATGTCCAGCATCCAGTCCTGTTCGAGAGGTGGTTCGGGGGTGGGTGCGTAGAGAAGGAATCTGGCGTTAGGTTCGGTGATTTCCAGCCGTGTCTTGAGTTCGAGG
The DNA here is from genome assembly GCA_964554555.1 of uncultured bacterium. Classification (GTDB taxonomy): domain Bacteria; phylum Muiribacteriota; class Ozemobacteria; order Ozemobacterales; family Ozemobacteraceae; genus Ozemobacter. The sequence goes on along the minus strand of CAZKPI010000116.1, from coordinate 1,156 downwards.
AACCCGATCTGATCGACCCGAAGGAGGGTGACATCAGGCAGGGCAAGCTCAGGAACGGTCTCGGCAAACTCCCCCTCGGGATCATGCCAGAAAACGATGCGGTGGGCTTCCTTGCGGAAGACTTCGTTCAAGGTGGCGGCGATTTCTTCGGTTCTCATTCGGTTCCAACCTTCATCGGTGGCATCCTTCTCCTAGAAACATCCAGAAACGAACATTGCCTTCGGATCAGACAAAACCCTGCCATCAAGGGCGGCTTCATCTCCTTTTGGGACTCACCTTGGGAGGGACATACCTCTCTCCTGCTTCGCGGCAAAGCTCCAACACCCTGTCTACCCATGACCGATACCAAAACCATGTTCCTTGAACTTCCACCCCAAACCCTTTTTTGGGATCTTTCGCGTCTTGGTCTTTCCACATTTCAACGTGCTCTGGTGAAATCCGAAATCCTTTAAACCCATTATCCTGAGCAATTTTTACAACGTCACCAGATCGGTACTTAGGCTTTTCAACTTCCTTCTTTACCCAATACTCCTTATCAATCTGCTTGGCCAATTCGGACTTGGGATCAATAAACTCAATAACCTTGTCGGCTTGTCCCGGATGATTAACAAGTTTTCGTTTGAAAACCATCCGAAATGAGTATTGTGGACTGTTGTATTCATCATGCGACAGTTTCCCGTCAAACTCAGCGATGTAAGACTTCAATCGGGCGGGGATCGCAAATTCCGGTTTGATGCCAGAAATCTGTTCTTCGGATAAATACATAAACTGAATGCTGTAGGTCAGCTGATTGTCAATCCCATGTTTGCGGCCAAACAGCCCCTTAATTGTCTCGTTGTAGTTAAGGGCGCAAGCTTGGTATCTCCCACTGAGATAGCCATCAAGATTTCTGGTCATCTGATGCTCGATCTCGTTTCTCAAGCCATTCAAAAAAAGAAGATTGTTCTTTATGTTTGGCGCTATTGGAGAATCCGCATCGTTAAGGCATCTCTCTAATTCCCAATACTTGTACGCACCATGCTTCGTTCGATCAAACACCTTCCTGCGTGAACCCATTCGGAAATATCTGTATTCAATACCTTTTGATCGGAAGAAAGCATGTAGTCCTTTGTCACCATTGATTTTTATATTACCTATTGTACTTTTCCCGATGCCG
>CAZKPI010000115.1:0-10592 GCA_964554555.1 uncultured bacterium | reverse complement strand
GGCCGCGGCGGCGGCCACCGTCAGCCCGTGCGAGAAGTCGGTGCTCTGCACGACCAGGGTGCCGGGGCCGCAGAGGGGCGCGAGCAGGCGGGCCAGGCGTTCCCACTCGGCCTGGCCGGCGGTGGCGCGGATGGCCACGCAGACCACCGGCGTTCCGGGAAAATGGCGGGCCAGGAAGGGCAGGAGGGCCTGGACGGCATGCTCGTGCGAGAACAGGTTCGAGACCGAGACGAGGGAATGGGCGGCCAGCCACCGCACCGCCCGGACATCGGCGGGAACCGGCCCCAGGCACGAGGCGAAGTCGCGAAGTCCCACCGCGAACGGGGTGCGGCTCCGCCGGAAATGGTCGGGACACACCACCACGATGCGCCGGAACCGGTACCCCGCCGCCGCCTGGAAGCCGCGGGCGATGAGGTCGATGGCCAGCAGGTGGTGCGGCACGATCAGCCCCGTCACCTCCCCCGGCTCCCCCCGCGAGAGGGCGGTCCCGCCGGCTCCCCGCCCCACTGCCGCCGCCTGCGCGATGGCCCGGGAAAACCGGCCGGCCCCGGGGAACATGGCCGCCACCGGACCACCCCTCCCCCCAGTCTTCCAGGCGCCGTCGGGCGACAGTCCAGCCGCCGGGCAGGCGGCCCACCCCAGCCAGGCCAGCAGAACCAGCAGGCGCGGCGGCGCCGGGCACCGGCGCCGGCCGCAGATGGTCACTTCCCCTCCCTCAGGCCATCCTGCGGGGCCGGCGGCCTGTCCGCTCTGATCACGGGAAGGGGCGGCCGGCCCACGATCTTCCTGACGGGCCGCCGGGCCGGCCGCTCCCGGCGGGGCCGGCAGGGCCGAAGCCAATGGCCAGCCGGCTGTTCGGGGGCGGCCCGTTCCCGCCATCCGGCGACGCCCTATTGCAGATCGTACAAGGGCCGCGACCAGGCCGGTTTGGCGGGGACCCTGGCCGGCTCCTGGTAGACCCGCCGGCGCCAATCCTCGTCGGAGAGGCGCGTTCCCATGGGTTCGGAAAACTCGTAGGGGTTGAAGACCGGGCCGACGGCCAGGCGGGGGGATTTCTCGTTGCCGACCAGGACCAGCATGAACGCCGGCTCACCGGTCGCCTCGTAGAGAACGGTCTGCCTGACCCCGTCGGTGTGCACGTCGGCGATCAGGGCCGACCGCAGTTGGTCGTCATCGAGGCTGGGCCCGTCGGTGAAGGGCATGGCGAACTCGGAAAGCCTCAGCCGGCGCAGTTCCTCGTATTCCTTTTCGCTGATCGGCGTCCCCTGCAGTTCTTTTTCGGCCAGCGCGGCGAACAGGTCGATGGCCGCGGCCAGCCGGTTGAGCCGGCTGTATTCCTCGGTCTCCTGGGCCAGGATGCCGTTCTTCTGCAGGCCCGCCTGGAAGAACCCGACCAGCCGGCGCAATTCATTCCAGAAGCGCAGGTTCGGCTCGACGAACCCCTTGACCACGGGGGGCACCTTTCCCTCGTCGCCGCCGTCGCCGTATTCAGCATAGTTCTGCTTGGCATACAGAAGCATGTCGTGCTTCAGCTCGGCGAACGAGCCCAGGAAGCTCTCGAGCTGTCTCCGCCCGAAGAGGGGCGAGGTCATATAGAGCGGATAGCCGGAGCCCCAGGTGCCGGTCAGGGTGCCCAGCACCCTGAGCCACCCCGCGGCCAGCGAGCCGAACCATTCGGCGTCGGTGACCTTGCCGAGATCGGCCGCCACCTCGTCGAGGCGGCCCAGGAAGGCCTTGACCTCCTCGTTGGTGAACGGCGGCTCGTAGCCCTTCAGGTATTCCTGCGACTGCTCCCGGGCGGTGGGGTCACCGAACACCGCCGACAGGAAGACGGCCGACGGGGTCGAGGGCAGTTTCACCTGGCTGGCCTCGTCGCCGCCGGTCAGGCGCCCCAGCACCCAGGCATCGAGGGAAAACCGCTGGCCGAAGAACCGGAACCCCTTCGTGCGGGCCAGCAGGTCGTCCTTCCCGCACCCCGCCGCGGGGTCGACGAGGACGACGTCGGACAGGATGCGGGGCGGGGAGAGGGTGCCGAGCCGGGCGACCACCTTGGCGACAAAGGCTGACTGCATCGCCAGGTCGGGGGTCAGGGGCTCCTTCCCGAGAAGGTCGGTCAACAGGTTCCGCCATTCGGGGTAGCTGAGGTCGTCGGGCATCCCGGCGAAGAAGCCGGTCACCCGCATGACCCTCTGCCAGGCGTCGAGCAGGGGCTTGCCGTCGGGACCGGGGCCGGCCAACAGCCAGGCCAGCAGGACGGCATCGCGCACCCCGGTGTCGGTCTGGAAGGACCAGGCGTGCCGGCCGAGGTAGATCATGGCCCGGAAGTAGGCGCGCAGGACCGAACTCTTGGCGTAATGACTGCGGGGCTTGAACTGGGAATAGTCAGTCGCCTGCACGGGCTCGCCGGTGTAGGCGCCGAACAGGGGCGAGGGGGACATCCCCCCGGCCTTGTAGATCAGCTCGAGTTCGGCGGCCGCCAGCCGGGCCAGCTCGGGCGGCAGGTCCCTGAACTTCGCCAGCTGAGCGGCCGCCGCGGCCGCGGTGTCGCCTTCGTCGGGTGCCGGCAGGGGTGCCCCGTCGTCACCGCAGGCCGGTTCCCCTTCAAAGGGGGCCGTCACGGTGTCGAGCAGAACGCAGGGAACGGTGAACTGGGCGGCCAGCATCTGCAGGCGGGCGGCCGCGCGGCCCGAGGTCTTCGCGCTGGCGGCCATGGCCTGGGTGCGCACGTCATGACAGAGCCGCCGCACGGTCGAAGCCAGTTCGGTGGCCTCGAGGTGCTCGAGGGCGTTGCCGAGATACTTGTGGAAGGCGTGCAGGGCGATGTCGGGCGTGACGAGGTGGGCGTTGTGGGGAAGGCGCTCCCAGGCTTCGTATTCACCGCAGGTCTCGTCATACATGCCCAGCATTTCGTCCCAGGGCAGGGGCTCGCCGCCGAGGGAGACCCGGCCCTTGAACCGCGTCGCGCTCTTGGGCACGATCAGGAACTTGTGGGTGTTCAAAAAGGCCTCCTGCGCGCCGTTCAGCGTGACCCCCAGCCACTCGAGAACGGCCTTGCCGTTGACCGCCTGGTCCAGCGTGGTGGCGGTGTCGGCCAGTTTGGGGGTGATCGGGGGGCGCCGGGCGGACGGCACCGGCCCGAAGGTCCCCAGGGTGACGGCGGGCAGGAGGCGCGGTCCGAAGGCCCCTCCCCCCCGCCCGGCGGCCCCCGCCGGGCCGGGCATGACGGCCATCACGGCCGCCATCGTCAGTACCAACGCCGTTCCCCACAACCGCACACGGTTCATCTGTCGCTGTCCTCCCCTGTCCGTAAGAAAACTGATGCCATCATACCTCGGTTCCACGCGCCTGGTATGAGTGGATGGCGGATCGGGATTTCTCCCATGATGCGCCCCCCGCCACACATGGGGGTCGGCCTTCCCGCCCCCGGGTCACCTCGTCAGCACGAACAGCAGAAAATCCTTCTTGGGGTCGCCCTGGTTGTCCTGGCCGTCCGGGCCAACCGACCAGGCCGCCAGGCGGTTGCCGTCGACCCGGATCAGACAGCGGTCCCCCTTGTCTGACAGCAGATCGCGAGGCAGGCGCGGGGTCAGGCGGGCGGCGAGATCGGCGAGGGGAAGCGGCTTGCCGCCCTCTTCAACCAGGGCGGCGGCCAGCAGGGCCGATCCCATGAGCCGGTACCGCTTTTCGAGGTGGGTCTGCAGGGCTTTCCCGGGGTTCGAAAAGCAGACGACGAACATGGTGCGGCCCATCACCTCCCAGACGCCCTGGGGGGTGGCCGGCGGGGTCTGGGTGCTCTTCTCGACCTTTGCCAACAGCTCGTCGGCCTTGCTGGCGAGCTCGCGGGGGCGGGACCGGTGCTTCTTCACCAGGGCCCGGAGCTCGTCCTGCAGGCGGGCCATCTCCTTCTGCATGGTCGTGAGAAACCCGTCCAGCTGTTCCTTGGTGATCTTGCCCCCGCCCTGGGCCAGGAGTTCGGCCCGTTTGGGACTGTCGGGCCCGTAGGTTTCGGCCGCCACGATGTTGTGGGAGGAGGTGAGCTCCACCTCAAAGGCGGCGGTGATGTCAGGTTCCTCCTTCACCAGGCGCTGAAGGTGCGTGGAAACGGATGCCAGCAGAGGGGCGGGCAGGTCCTTCGCGCCAAGGACCTCCCAGAAAGGTTCGCCCAGAGCGAACTTGCCGATGGCCACCCCGATCATGGCCTGGATCAGCGAGGGCGGCATGCCGTCCCCCGCCCCGATGATCTGGCTGAACCGCAGGCAGAGAAGAAACAGGGGCAGAGCTTCCTCCGGGTGCCCGGCCCAGGCGCGATGGATGGCCACCAACCGAAAGACGTTGCCCATGTTCCGGCAGAAGCTGAAATGGATGATCGGGGTGGTCGTCCGCAGGGCCGCCACCTGCTCGGGGGAGTAGGTGGGAAGGGGCTCGGTGATCACCTTCTCCCATTCATCGATGAGCTTTTTGAAGAATTCCTGGTGTTTCTCCCAGAGGGTCCGGCCAAAGCTGTCGATGGCCGCCTTTCCTGCCTCGTCCGGCGGCCAGGCGGCGAACAGGTCACCCTTGTCCTGGATCGCCTTGAACTCCGCGGCATCCCAGTCCGCCGCCCCTTTCATGAAACACTGCAGGGGGCGCTTGTCGGCCTGGTAGGCTGGCTCGGCCCCCAGGCTTCCGGCCGTCAGGAGCACCAGCAGAAGCGTCCACGGCAGGGCCCATCCCGGCCCCCCATTCCTCCCAACCTGTCTTATCATTCCTTCCCCCCCTTACCGGATCATGGATCTCGATTGCCTCCATCCTATCCTCACTCCGCCCCGCCTGCCAAGCCCCCTGGCCGCGACCACAAGGGCAGGCCGGCTGGGCGACGGCATCCGGGGAAAGAGGCATGGCAGGGCCGCCCCGAATCCGGTATCATGCGCAGGAGCCATCTCCGGGCAAGGGTCCGCCGGCAGGTTCCACCCTTTCACCAGCCGCCGCCCCCATCGCCGATGACCCAGCCGGGCCGGCCCTCAGCGGCGGCTTTGGCCAATGCCGCACAACACAAGGAGGAACACTCATGCGACCATCCAATCGGAACCTTTCGGTCCTGCTCGCGGTGGGCATCTCGCTCGCCCTGCCCCTGGATCCCGCGCTCGCCAAGCCGAAACACCATGGCCAGGAACCGGACAAGGCGGCCGCCAGCCAGCCCACCCCCGCCGCCCGTCCGTATGAGTATGACTACTACCCCGCCCTGAAGGTGTATCACAACCGCACCACCGACACCTTCTTCTGGATCGAGAACGGCCAGTGGTGCCAGTCGCCCCGCCCCCCCAGCCACATCTCCCTGGGCGGCGACCGGAAGCGCATCCGCATGGGCGGCGAGACCCCCTACGAGTACCACCAGGTGAACTTCGAGCGTCTGCCCTACGGCCAGGCCAAGAAGAAGTTCGGCAAACGCCGCGGCCCGCCTGACCACGCCCCCGCCTGGGGGTATCGCCGGAAACAGGAATACGTCTACTTCCCGCACCAGCAGGTCTACTACCACCCCTGCGAGAAACAATATCTGTGGGTCGAGAAGGGGCAGATCAAGGTCGGCGTCGAACTCCCCCCCTGGATCAAAGTGGATCCGGCCAACGGGGTAACCATGGACATCGACCGGGCCCTGAACCTGGACGATTTCAAGAAGGTCTTCAAGTAACAAACGGACGGGCGGTCCCGGCCGGAGGCCGGAACAAGAGGATCGCCCTCAGCAAGCGCCTCACCAGGGTTCGGCCGACGGGACAGCCGTTCGAGGCCATCGCCCGGCAGGAACCCTCTGCCTGAAGGCGGGCTTCGCCCACCCCCCGGCCGGGTTCAGTCGCGGGCGGCGTTCATCAGCATTAGGAAGGGAACGAGAAGCCCGATCACCAGCAGAACCCACTTCGCGGCCTCCCAGGCGAGGTTCTTCGAGGGATCGCCGTCGCGCACCAGCACGTCGCCTCCCGGGCCGGCCTGGAGGTGCAGGAGGTCCGCCAGGAACCGGGCCCGGTCCAGCGCCAGCGCGCCGGCCCCCCGGGCATTCTCGTAGGGAACCACCTCGTGACGGGCTCCGCCCCGCTCCTCGACCACCACCGCCGAATCCAGGGTGTCCAGCACCTCGCCGGAGTCGGCTCCGGGCCGCCGCAGCCAGCCCCACAGCAACTCGGTCAGGGTGTCGGCGGAAATGTGGGCGGTCCGTTCGTAGACGATGATCCGGGTGACCCGGGAAAAATCGACCAGCGGCCCTTCCCAGACCACCCGGGCCCCGAACCTGCCCTGCTGAAGGAACCGCCGGCGCCCCAGATCGACCACGGTGAACCAGGAGAAGGCCTGGCGGAGGACCAGCCCAGTGCCGAGGCACACCCCGCCCAGACAGACCAGCAGGAAGGCGGTGGAACCCTCCATCGGCGGGGCCGCCTTCCCCCCGGGCGCCCGCATCCGGGTGAGGCTGGCGACCACCAGGAAGAGCAGTACCGCCCCGATGACGATGCCGGCGCCGCACAGCGAGTGGAAGGCGGTTCGCGAGGGGATCAGGATCCGGTGCGGACCGTCCGGCTCCAGGCCGAGCCGGGTGAAGGCCGCCGCCGGCACGGGGGAAACCGGAACGGGATCGATGCCCGCCGGATCAGTCATGGGCGCGCGCCGGCCTCCTGATCCGCCCGGTCAGGGAGCCGGCCGACATGATGGCGGCATGGCTTCCCCCTGCCGCCATGGGCGGCGGCGCGGAACGCGGGCGGCCGGGCCAGGGAGCCGGCCTCAGCGCAGAGGGGCCGGCTCCGCCGGCAGGTTCTTCGGCTGAACGACACCGCGGTTGGGGTGCCGGAAGACGCTGGTGCCGCCATGGATCCCGCCCTCGAACGGGTGGTCCGGCATGTCGCCAAGGCAATGGTTCCCACCCTGGGAACGGCGACCGGTTGGATGGAGACGGCCCCGCCAGCTCCGGGAGAGAGAGGCAGGGCCGCGGCCACGGGCTTGGGTTACTTCGCGATTTCCCCGTGGGCCTGCAGGAAGCTTTCCTGCCGGTCGAGCAGGCGGTTCACGGCCCGGCCCACGCGTTCGTGCGGGTCGCCCATCTGCACGAACTCGGCGGCGAGCCGGCGGGCGGCCTGCAGTTCGTCGGCGGTGGTGATGCCGGCGATGAGTTTTTCGATCGCCTGCTGGGCGGTCATCATGGTCTCTTCGGCTTCCTGGGGCCCGATCGGGGGGAGACTGCCGAGAGAACTGTGGGCGCATTCCTCCAGGATCTCTTCCATGACCGCCCATGTCCACATGTGCTGATTCAGGTCTTTGATGGTTTCGGCAAAACCGGCCACCGCGGCGAAGAGGACGACGGACAGGGCCACCAACAGGGCTTTCCGGGTACTGGACATGCTGTTTTTCCTTCCTTCCTTCGTTTTGAAAAAGGAACGGGAAAGCAGGAATCATGCCAAGCGGGCGTCTGGCTCCCCTGGCGGGTTTCCCTCAACCATCACGCGCCGACTGACGCTTTTTCGTCCCCGCCCCGCCGGTTTTCGGGCACCGGGCCGCTCACCCGCGGGCCCGCTCCACGACGAGGATCGTGAAGTCGTCGGGGCGCGCCGCCCCGCCCAGGACGGCGGGATGCTCGGCCAGGACCCGGCGGCAGGCCTCCTCGGGCGGAAAGCGCATGCGCGGGGCGAGGAACTCGCCCAACCGGTCGAACCCGTTGGCCTCCGGGGTCGCCAGGGTCTCGTACAGGCCGTCTGAGGAGAAGACCCATCGTTCGCCCGGGGCAAACCCGAGCGTGAGGGGGGTTCCCTTGTACACGGGCCGCATGCCGATGGGCATGCTGACCGCCCGCACGGTGTCGGGGGGGTGGCCGGGCCGGAACCGCCAGGGGAAGGGATTGCCGCAATTGAAGAACGTGGCGGTGGCGCTGGGCACGTCGAGGAACAAGGCGCCGAGGGTCATGACCAGCGACTGCCCGCCGCCGTGATGGATGACGCGATTGAGGGCGGCCATCACTTCGGCCGGCGGGTCCAGGCGGGCGGCGGCCTCGGTGGCGATGGCCTTGGCCATGGCCATCACCAGGGCGGCCGGCACGCCGTGGCCGGTCACGTCCCCCTGCAGGACGAGAATGCCGTTCGGTCCGTAGGGGAGGTAGTCGAAGTAGTCGCCGGCCAGCTGGGTGGCAGGCAGGGAGGCGCCGGCCACGGTGAAGTCGCCGACCGTCAGGGGGCGGTGCGGCAGAAGGCGTTCCTGCACCTGGCGACCCATCGACAGTTCGCCCAGGCTCTCGGTCATGCGGTTGAACAGGGCGGCCAGGTCGCCGAGCTCGTCGCGATCGAGCACCGGAATCCGGTAGCGGAAGGCCTCGCGCCGGACCGCCTCGACCCCGAGGGCGACCTCCCTGACCGGTTCGAGGAACTTCCGGCCCAACAGCTGGCCGAGCAGGATGGTGAACCCGACGATGAGGACGCTGAACCCGAGAATGGTGCGGCGCAGGGCGGCGACCTTGTCGCGCACCGGGGCATAGGGGCGGAGGGCGAAGAACCCGAACCCGTGGAGACGGCTTCCCGGCAGGGCGGACAGCAGGTAATCCTGGCCCTTGTAGGCGATCAGGCGATGGCTGGGCATGCGGTGCACGAGGAACGTCCGGAAGAATTTCCGGAAATCGCGCTGAACGGGTTTGGGCGGATACATGACATAGGAGATCTGGCGCCAGCGGCGGAAGCGGGGGGGGCCGCCCGGCGCGGCGGGGGGCATTCGCTCCACATGGGTGCGGACGTTGGCGTCGAGGTTGACGGCAAAGACCTCGGTGCCGTCGTCGAGGGGTTTGAAGGGCAGGAACCGGCTCAGGTAGAGCCTGATCATGTCATCGACCTCCCAGCTGACGCCGAGGATGCGGTCGGGCAGGGCACCTCCCAGGTGCACCAGGTTGTAGTAGAGGACGAGGAACTGGTTGCCGACCTGGAACCTCTGCATGGTGCCGAGGGCGTCGACCAGGGATTCGAACACTTCCTGCGGATCCCGGCCGAAGACCATCGAGATGAGCATCTCGGAACGGGCCAGGATCTTCTGCTCGCGGGGCCCGCTGTCGCCCCGGTGCCGGGACAGGATGCCCAGGAGCAGGTCGTTGAGCATCTTGCGGAAGCGGCCGGCATCATGGGCGGGCAGGCCGGGTTCCCGGGTGACCCAGGCCGCCCCCTCCCGGTCGATCAGGGTGATCTCGCGGGCCCGGAACCTGGCCCGGAAGGCCGTCAGATCGCGCTGGAGGCGTTCCAGCCCGCCCGGCCGCACCAGGTCGGGACCCTTCAGGATGGTCTGCAGGCGGGACTCGCACAACCGGAAGACCCGGACCATCTGGCCGTCGAGGCTGTCGAGCAGGCGTTCCGACGACTGCCGGGTCTGGTGGACCAGCAGGTCCTCGCGCTCGCGCAGATAGGCGGACAGGAGCGCGAGCATGACGACGAGCGGCAGGAAGGAGGCGAACCCGAACAGGGTCGCCAGTTTCCAGCGCAGGGAGATCCAGGGGGGCGGCTCGAGGCGGCGGAAACCCCACACCAGCAGGGTGACAAGCACGAAGAAGCCTGCGGCGAACAGCCGGAACAGGTTCCGGTTGACCGCGGGCAGGTCGGAAATGCGGTCGGGCACCGAGGCCAGCACCCGGAAACGCGAGTCGATCAGGCCCTGGGCCCACAGCCGGCCGGCGGTGCGCGCCTGGGGGGAGCTTTCCATCTCGCTCCGCATCATGACCTGGATGGCCTGCCGGCGGAAATCCGCATCGCCATGCCCTTCCATGGTCATCGAGTACATGTCGAGCAGGTTCAAAAACACCCCGTCGCGGGGCGGCCGGCGCAGAACCTCGCGGATGGGCAGGGCGGGGGAGAATCCCTGCCGGCTGACCATGGCGACGAGGGAGAACGAGGCGCCCAGGTGGGTGAACAGCCAGGTCTTGCGCGAGAAGCGGCTGATCTCGGTCCAGCCGGGGGCAATGTTCTGCAGGCGGTGGTTGGTCGGACGACTGCCCAGCAGGAAAGCCAGGGCGGGGTTCGCCTGAAAATCGAGGCGCTTGCATCGGCCTTCGTCGAGGTCGCGCAGACGGGCCAGGAAACGGCGCGCCAGGGTGGAAGATTCGGCGCGGCTGGACTTCCAGACCACCTGGCCCGACCGGTCATACAGGAGGAAGGAGAACAAGCCCGGGAACCGGCGCCGCATCGAGGCCAGCCGCTTTTGTAGCCAGGGAAGCGGCTGGGAAACCCGGGCGGCCCGGCCCGCCAGGCGCCGGAGGGACTGAGGGATCACGGTTTCGGGGTCGGTCATGGCCTGGAGGCGGATCACCTCAGCCTGCAGGCGGGCGAACTGGTCCCGCTCGAGGGCTTCGCGGCGCACCTCCCACAGGTAGTGCCAGGCGGCGTCGCACAACAGCAGGGGGAACCCGCAGAACAGGAAGGAAACGGCCACGGCGGCCAGCACCTGCCGCGGCCAGCGGGCCGGCCGGGCCGGCGGGGATCGGTCTTGCATCACCGGGCATTATAGCGCATCCCGGAAGGACCGGGCACCGGGCCATGCCGCGGTGTTCGGGGGCGGCCGGGGCAAACGCCACCCTGGGAACCGCCGTCAAAGCGGGGGGAGCTCCGCCCCTC
>CAZKPI010000114.1:0-10664 GCA_964554555.1 uncultured bacterium | reverse complement strand
CGGTCTGATGTCCAACCCGAAAGGCGACATTCTCGCCTTCCCCATCAAGTCCAATTTCCGGGAAGGCCTCAACCAGGCCGAGTACTTCATCTCGACCTACGGCGCCCGCAAGGGTCTGGTCGACACCGCCCTGCGCACCGCCGACTCGGGGTACCTGACCCGCCGTCTGGTCGACGTCGCCCAGGACGTGGTCATCACCATCCACGACTGCAAGACCGTCCTCGGCATCGACGTCTTCCCCATCCGGCAGAGCCGCACCTCCAACAACATCCTGGTCGATGACATCGTGGTCCCCCTCCGCTACCGGCTGGCCGGGCGCATCCTGGCCAAGGACGTCGTCCACCCCGTCACCGGCAAAGAGGTCTTTGTCCACGTCGACGGCAAGGACATCAAACTGGCCGCCGGTCTGTACTGCACCGACGAGATTGCCGCCGAGATCGAGAACATCGCCGAGGTCATGGTCCCCACCGATCAGCTCCAGCCCGGCATGATCATTGCCGAACAGCTGATCGATCCCAAGACCAACCGGGTCATCCTGCGCCCCGACCGGTCCCTCAACGAGCACGTCATCCGCCGCATCGAGGAGGCAGGGATCTCCGAGATGAAGATCCGCCACGTGGTCACCATCCGCAGTCCCCTGACCTGCCGCGCCAAGTCGGGCATCTGCCAGATGTGCTACGGGGCCGACCTCTCCACCACCCAACCCGTCGATATCGGGGAAGCGGTCGGCATCATCGCGGCCCAGTCGATCGGCGAACCCGGCACCCAGCTGACGATGCGCACCTTCCATCTGGGCGGCGTCGCCCTGGCCCAGCGCTCCTACGTCAAGTCCCGCACCGCCGGCGTGGTCCGGTTCGACCATCTGAAACTGGCGAAGATCCACGACCGCACCAAGTTCGAGATCGGGTCCGGCACCGAAACCTTCGACAAGTCCGAGTTCGGAGCCGGCATGCGCGACGTCGTCGTGGGCGGCCACGTGATCATCGAAGGCAAGGGCGGCCGCAAGGATCGGGTCCACATCCCGGTTGGCTCCGACATGAAGGTGGCCCACGGCGACAAGGTCTCTCCGGGGAAACCGCTGGCCGAATACAACCCCAACAACGTGGTCACCGGGTACACCGGCGAGGTCATCTTCGACCGCATCGAGCAGAAGGATGGCATGGTCGTGTCGGAAAACGGCGTCATCCAGATTGCCACCCAGGAGTTCGACCAGGTCAAGAAGGAATTCGTCATCGAGGACTACAAGATCCCGCAGGGCGCGACCCTCAAGGTCGAGGACGGCGACATCATCCACGCCGGCAACGTCCTGGCCGAGATCTCGGCTGAACAGCACGCCGCCATCGCCCGCATTGACGGCACGGCCAAGTTCGAGAACATCCGGGTGAAGAACCGGCAGGTCATCAGCGACAACGGCATGATCTTCCTCTTCCCCGAAGACGTCGATCCCACCAAGGACCGCAAGGAATACCCCCTGCCCCGCGGCGTGAAAGAGGCCCGCGATCTGACCGTCAAGACCGGCGGCATGATCCTCAACGTCAAGAACGGCGACCCCGTCAATCCCGGCGAGCGCCTGTTGTCGGTCGTCTCCGAAATGGACGGCACCTTGACCGTCTCCGGCAACGGCACCGTCCTGACCGTCTCCCGCGACGTCGTCGAGGAGTTCGAGTTCAAGGGCGAGCTCGAGGCCAAGATCGACCAGAAGAACAAGGAGCTCTCCCTCATCGCCCCCATCGCCGGCGTGGTCCGCACCATCAGCGAGAAGAGCGCGGCCAACAAGACCCTCGACCGCAAGCGGGTCATCATCAAGAACGAGATCGAATACCAGGTGCCGCGCGGCGTCATCCTGCGGCCCAAGGAGAACTGCAAGGTTCCCAACGGGCAGGAGGTGACCGAGGGCGGCGACCTGACCACCAAGCTGGTGATCCAGGCCGAGATCGACGGCGTGGTCGAGATTGTCCACGCCAAGTCCGAACGGCGCATCCACCTGATCGCTGAAGACCTGTCGGTCCTGGCCAACGGCACCCTGGCCCGTCCCCTGATCAACAAGGATACCGAAGAGGAACTGGCCGCCGCGGGCGTGAAGATCGATGCCGACCTGCTCAGCATCATCGAGGAGCACCGGGCCGAGATCCGCGAGGTCTATCTGGTGGCGGGCGACACCGAGGCCGTCAGCATCAAGGGCGAGGACCACACCATCCAGTATCCCGTGCCGCCCGGCGGCCAGATCGTGGTCGAGGACGGCCAGCTGGTCAAGGCCGGCGACAAGATCGTCACCGACATCGATCCGATCCGGAGCGAGATCACCGGCAAGGTCAACTACATTTACGGGTACAACAAGGTCATCTGCGAGGAGATCATCGAGAAGGTGCTGGTGTACTCCGGCGTTGAGTTCAGCTTCCCGGCCAGCCTGAACCTCAAGTTCGAGCGGACGGTGGTGAAGGGCGGCGAGCTGACCGCGGCGCCCATCCCCTTCGAGGAAATCGAACAGCTCAATCCCGACGAGCCCAACGGCGGTTCCGGCATCCGTCTGCGCCAGCGGGTGATGCGCGAGAAGAAGTACAAGATCACCCGCGAGATGGCTTCCGCCATGTCGGTCCTGGTGAAGGACGGGCAGGAGATCAAGGAAGGCCAGGTCCTGGCCGCGATGACCGCCACCAACAAGGGCGTTGTCCTGCTGGAACGGCAGATCTCCAAGGAAGGCAAGACCAAGAGCACCATCAACCGCGTGATCATTCAGCCGGGTGAAGCCTACCAGATCCTTGATGGCGCCGAGCTGAAGATCGACGACGGGGCCGAGGTCAAGAAGGGTGAAATTCTGGCCAAGTGGGGCCTCGTCGGCCGGAAGACGACCGACATCATCCAGGGTCTGCCCCGCGTCGCCGAGCTGTTCGAAGTGCGCCGCCCGAAGAAGGAGGCGGTCATCTCCGAAGAGACTGGCATGGTCAAGATCACCGGCACCACCATCTCCGTGGTCGATGTCAACACCAATGTCGAGAAGCCCATCCGCATCCAGTATGCGGTTCCCGGCCTGGTCGTCCACGACGGCGAATTCATCGAGGCCGGCGACCCGATCACCGACGGCAAGATCTTCCCCAAAAAGCTGGTCAAGGTCGTCGGCCTGCCCAACGCCCGCCGCTACCTGATCGACGAGATCCAGCGGGTCTACCGCGACCAGGGCGTCAGCATCAACGACAAGCATCTCGAAATCATCGTCCGGCAGATGCTTCGGAAGGTCACCATCACCGACCCGGGCGATTCCGAGTTCCTGCCCAACGAAACCGTCCATGTGAAATACTTCGAGGACAAGATCCACCGCCTGCTGGCGATCAAGAAGAAGGTTCCCACCGGTACCCCCATGATCCAGGGAATCACCAAAGCCTCGCTGACCACCGACAGCTGGATCTCGGCCGCCTCCTTCCAGGAGACCACGCGGGTCCTGACCAGGGCGGCCATCAAGTCGAAGCTCGACTATCTGCGCGGCCTGAAGGAGAACCTGATCATCGGCAAGCTGATTCCCGCCGGCACCGGGTTGTCCATCAAGCGCAACGTGGTGTTCAAGAACCTGCCGGCCGAGGTCGAGAAGGTCGAGAGCGCTTCCGAGGAACTGTTCATGAGCGAAACCGACGAAGCCGGCCTGAACAAGCTCGAGGAAGAACTCTTCCTCAAGGGCGGGGAGGAAGGCGGCGAGGAAGGCCGGTAGGCGGCTCTCCTCCCAACCCCAGATCGTCACCCAGGTTCAGAAATCAGGCAGGGCCCGGAAGGATTCCGGGCCCTGCCCCCTCGATGGGGGGGGGAGGTCGGTGTCATCCCCTTTCCGGTGGCCGCCCGGGCCGGGGGTGCCGGGAACACCCCCGGGAAAGGCTCATCCCGCCGCGGTGATGACGGGGTCGGGGCGGCCCGGTCGTCTTCCCGAGCCGGTTTCTGAAAAATTCCGCTGATTCTTCATTGACAGGGCCGGCAACGTGTGCTAACATCAATCCTTACCTCCCCTGCCGGGGGTACTCGTTTTTCGACGAGTCGGAATATTGCGAAGGAAGGTGTTACCAGTGCCGACCATCAACCAACTCATCAGGAAGGCGCGGGAAGCGGTCCGCTACAAGTCCAGCTCCCCCGCCTTGACGGATTGCCCGCAGCGCCGGGGAGTGTGCACCGTCGTCAAGACCACCACGCCCAAGAAGCCCAACTCGGCGTTGCGGAAGATCGCCCGCGTGCGGCTGACCAACAAGATCGAGGTCACCGCCTACATTCCGGGCATCGGGCACAACCTGCAGGAGCACTCGGTCGTCCTCATCCGCGGCGGCCGCGTCAAAGATCTGCCGGGCGTGCGCTATCACATCATCCGCGGCGCTCTCGACTGCGCCGGCGTTGCCAACCGCAAGCAGGGCCGTTCGAAGTACGGCGCCAAGCGGCCCAAGAAAGCGTAAGGAGGACCCGATTCCATGCCTCGCCGTGGTCACGTCTCCAAGCGGGATATCACTCCCGATTCCGTGTACAACTCCAAGCTGGTCACCCGGTTCATCAACAATCTGATGAGCCGCGGCAAGCGCAGTATCGCCACCGGTATTTTCTATGATGCCCTGGAGAAGCTGTCCAAGATGAACAATGCCGAGAACGCGCTCGAGCTGTTCAAGAAGTCGATCGATGCGGCCAAGCCGATCGTCGAAGTCCGCAGTAAGCGCATCGGCGGCGCCAACTACCAGGTGCCCATCGAGGTCAAGGCCGACCGTGCCATCGCCCTCGCCTTCCGCTGGATTCTCGGGTTTTCCCGCCAGCGCAAGGAAAAGTCCATGGCCGACCGCCTGGCCGCCGAGTTCACCGACATCCTGAAGAACACGGGTGCCACCATGAAAAAGCGCGACGAAGTGCATCGCATGGCCGAAGCCAACAAGGCTTTCGCCCACTACCGCGTGTAAGGGCCGCCAGGTCAGGAGTCACGAGGCCGCGCCATGAAATCCCGGGAAGCCATGAAGAAGATCCGCAATATCGGCATCATCGCCCACATCGATGCCGGCAAGACCACGACCACCGAGCGGATCCTCTACTACACCGGGAAGAACTACAAGATGGGGGAGGTGCATGAAGGCACCGCCACCATGGACTGGATGGTCCAGGAGCAGGAGCGCGGCATCACCATCACCAGCGCCGCCACCAAGTGCCACTGGCTCGATTGTGATATCAACATCATAGACACGCCCGGGCACGTGGATTTTACGGCCGAGGTCGAGCGGTCCCTGCGGGTTCTCGATGGCGCCGTGGTCGTGTTCTGCGGGGTGGCCGGGGTTCAGCCCCAGTCCGAGACCGTCTGGCGGCAGGCCGACAAATACGGGGTTCCGCGCCTGGCCTTCATCAATAAAATGGACCGGGTGGGCGCCTGCTACAAGCGGGCCGTCCAGCAGATCAAGGAGCGGCTTCGGGCCCGTCCCGTGCCGGTGCTCATTCCCATCGGCGCGGAGGAGCGGTTCCAGGGCCACGTCGACCTGGTGGAGATGAAGGCCCATCTCTGGGCCGAGGGAAGCGACGACCTCGGCGCCTCCTTCGAGGTGACCGCCATCCCCGCCGAACTCCAGGCCGAAGCCCAGGAGGCCCGCGACTTCCTGCTCGAGACTCTGTCCGCCTACAACGACGAGATCCTGGAGAAATACCTCGACGACCAGCCGATCGACGAGGCCGTCATCCGCCAGACCATCCGGGAAGCCACGGTGAAGAACAAAATCGTGCCCGTGCTGGTTGGTTCGGCTTTCAAGAACAAGGGCGTCCAGGCCCTGCTCGACGCCGTGGCCTGGTATCTGCCCAGCCCCCTCGACGTGCCGGCGGTCCAGGGTCACCATCCCAAGACCGACGCCCTCGTCGAGGTGACGGCCGATCCCAAGGGCCCGTTTACCGCCCTGGTCTTCAAGATCGCCACCGACCCCCACGTGGGCAAATTGGTCTACATCCGGGTCTATTCTGGGTCGATGAAGACGGGCGGCCAGATCGTCAACGTCAGCCGCGGGTGCAAGGACCGGCTCGGGCGCCTTCTGCAGATGCACGCCAACCAGCGCCAGGAGCTCGAGAAGATCCAGGCCGGCGACATCGTGGCGGTGGTCGGGCTGAAGAAGGTCGCCACCGGCGACACCCTCACCGATGAGGCTCACCCCGTCCTGCTCGAGCCGATCCGGTTCCCCGATACGGTCATCTCCGTGGCCATCGAGGCCACCAACCAGGCCGAGCTGGCCAAGCTCGGCAACGTGCTCAACGCCCTCATGGACGAAGACCCCACCTTCCGTGCCTCGATCGACCAGGAGACCGGACAGACGATCATCGCCGGGATGGGGGAACTCCACCTGGAGGTCATCGTCGACCGGATCACCCGCGACTTCGGGGTGAAGGCCTCGGTGGGCAAACCCCAGGTGGCGTACAAGGAAGGCATCCGCACGGCCGCCCGCGGCGAGGCCCGGCATGTCAAGCAGACCGGCGGGCACGGCCAGTATGGACACGTCATCGTCAAGGTCGAACCCCTTCCCCGCGGCCGGGGTTTCGAGTTCGTTGATGCCACCAAGGGGAACGACATTCCGCGCCAGTTCATCAAGTCGATCGAACAGGGAGCTCGTGATGCCCTGAACGACGGGGTTCTGGCCGGATATCCCGTGGTCGATGTCAAGGTCACCCTGACCGGGGGCAGTTCGCACCCGGTCGACAGTTCTGACCTCGCCTTCAAGATCGCCGGGTTCGAAGCGGTCAAGGACGGGCTCATGAAGGCTTCCCCCGTTCTGCTCGAGCCCTTCATGCGTGTCGAGATCGAGACGCCTGACCAGTACATGGGCGACATCATCGGGAACATGAACGCCCGGCGGGGCAAGGTCGTGCAGGTCGAGATGCGCGGCGACATCCGCGTTATCGACTGCCAGGCCCCCCTGTCGGACATGTTCGGGTATTCCACCCAACTGCGGTCGCTCTCCCAGGGGCGGGCCTGCTTCACCATGGAGGTGCTTCATTACGACGAAGTTCCCGAGAGCGTTGCTGAAAAGATCCTCGGAGTGTTCGGATTCCGGAAACCCCCGCAACAGGCGGTCGCCCAATAGGCGGCCCGCCCGGCGGACCATTTTGACGCAAGGTATTCATCCCAAGGAGGATTTCGAATAATGGCCAAGCAAAAGATGCGGTTGTCCCTCAAGGCCTTTGACCACCGGCTGCTCGACCAGTCCGTGGCGCGGATCTGCGACACCGTGAAGCGGACCGGCACCCGGATCTCGGGGCCCATCCCCATGCCGACGGAGATCCGGAAATACACCGTTCTGCGGTCGCCGTTCGTCAACAAGGATTCCCGCGAGCAGTTCGAGATGCGCATCCACAAGCGGAACATCGATCTGTACAGCCCTTCCTCCCAGACCGTCGACTCCCTGATGAACATGGACCTGCCCTCCGGCGTGAACATCGAGATCAAGATGCTGTGAGCGAGGGAAAAGGAGCAAACGTATGGGCGTGAATGCAATTCTGGGCACCAAGATCGGCATGACGCAGATCTTCACCGACACCGGCGACGTGGTCCCGGTCACCGTGATCAGCTGCGGCCCCTGCACCATCATCCGCAAGAGCGAAAAGGCCGTTCAGGTCGGCTACCGCGAGATCCCCAAGGACGCGGTCACCCGGCTCCTGAACAAGCCCCTCCGCCTGATGTTCGAGAAGGCCGGCGTCAAGCCGTTCCGCTTCGTGCGGAACCTGCCCGCCAGTGAGACCGAAGGCCTGGCCCCCAACAGCGAGATCACCGTCTCCATGTTCAAGCCCGGCGAGACGGTCCACGTCACCGGCACCACCAAGGGCAAGGGGTTTGCCGGGGCCATGGAGCGCCACCATTTCAACGGCGGCCCGATCACCCACGGGCAGTCCGACCGTCCCCGCGCCACCGGTTCCACCGGATCCGGCCAGGAAGCCAGCCGCACCTGGAAGGGCAAGCGTCTGCCCGGCCACCTGGGCGATGTCCGGCGCACCGTGAAGAACCTGAAGGTCGTCCGCGTCGATGAGCAGAAGAACCTTCTGCTGATCAAGGGCGCCATTCCCGGGGCCGCCAACGGTCTCGTGATCGTGCGCCGGGCGCAGTAACGGAGAGAGCCATGGAAACCAAGAAATTTGCCATGAACGGCCGTGAGGCCGGTTCCATCACCCTGAAGGACGAGGTGTTCGCCGCCAAGGCCCACCCCCAGACGGTCACCGACGTGGTCAAGGCCCAGCTCAACAACGAGCGCCTGGGCACCCTCGACACCAAAACCCGCGCCGAAGTGCGGGGCGGCGGCCGCAAGCCGTGGCGCCAGAAGGGCACCGGCCGGTCCCGCCAGGGCTCCATCACCAGCCCCCTGTGGCCCGGAGGCGGCAACTGCTTCGGCCCCAAGGCCCGCATCTATGATCACCGGCCGCCCCGCCGGATGGTCGATGTCGCCCTGCGCGGCGTGCTGACCGAGCTGGCCGCCCACCAGCGGGTGCGCGTGGTCGAGAACCTGACCTTCGATTCCGGCAAGACCGCCGACGTCGTCAAGTTCCTCGAGGAGCACAAGCTGGAGAAAGCCCTGCTGGTGCTTCCCGAGATTTCCGCGAAGAGCAAACTCGCCGCCCGGAACCTGCGGCGGGTCAAGCTCGTCACCCCCACGCAGGTCAACGTCGTCGACCTGCTCCGCTACGGCCACCTGGCGATCAGCGACAAGGCCGTCCGAACCCTGGAGGAGGTGTTGGTCAAATGAACCATCCGCAGGACGTCATTCTCCAGCCCATTGTCTCCGAGAAGAGCTATGACCGCATGGGCGAAAAGATCTACCAGTTCAAGGTCGCCAAGTCGGCCAACAAGCACCAGATCAAGGACGCGGTCGAACTGCTGTTCAAGGTGCGCGTGACCAATGTCCGCACCCTGAACGTACGGCCCAAGGCCAAGCGCCGGGGCGTGCATCGCGGCTTCACCGCCGGCTGGAAGAAGGCGATCGTCACCCTGAACAAGGAAGACTCGATCGCCTTCTTCGAGGGGATCGCGTAAGGACGCGGGAAGGAACATCCAATGAGCATCAAGAAATACAATCCGACGACCCCCTCCCGG
Organism: uncultured bacterium; assembly: GCA_964554555.1. Taxonomy (GTDB): domain Bacteria; phylum Muiribacteriota; class Ozemobacteria; order Ozemobacterales; family Ozemobacteraceae; genus Ozemobacter. The sequence goes on along the minus strand of CAZKPI010000114.1, from coordinate 1,606 downwards.
CGCTTCATGGAAGGGTACACCTTCGAGGAGATCACCAAGAGCAAACCCGAGAAGTCGCTCATCGAGATCCTCCACAAGCCCGCCGGCCGCAACCACCACGGGCACGTCACCCAGCGCCACCGGGGCGGCGGTTCCAAGCGGTTCTACCGCATCATCGACTTCAAGCGGAACAAGGACGGCATCCCGGGCAAGGTGACGGCGATCGAATACGATCCCAACCGCACCGCCCGCATCGCGCTGGTCACCTACAAGGACGGTGAGAAGCGCTACATCATCGCCCCCGAGGGCCTGAAGGTCGGGGCGGTCATCGAGAACGGGCCGCATTCCGAGATCATGACCGGCGCCTGCCTTCCCCTGAAGGACATCCCCCTCGGCTCCAACATCCACCATATCGAGATGAGGCCCGGCAAGGGTGCCCAGCTCGCCCGTTCGGCCGGCGCCGTGGCCCAGCTCGCCGGCAAGGAAGGCGAGTTCGCCCAGATCAGCCTGCCCTCCGGCGAGATGCGCAAGATCCCGCTGGAGTGCCGGGCGGTCATCGGCCAGGTCGGCAACCTCGACCACATGAACCTGTCGATCGGCAAGGCCGGCCGGAGCCGCTGGAAGGGGATCCGCCCCTACGTCCGCGGCGCCGTCATGAACCCCTGCGATCACCCGCACGGCGGCGGCGAAGGCAAGAACAGCCGCGGCCGGGTGCCGGTGTCCCTGTGGGGCCAGCCTGCCAAGGGTTTGAAGACCCGCAAGAAGAAGAACGCCTCCAACCAGTACATCATTACTCGCAGGAAGAAGTAAGGGAGTGGGAAAATGAGCAAGAAACCTCCGTTTGTCGAAGAACGCCTCATGAAGCGCATCGAGGCCATGAACCGGACGGGCGAGAAACGCCAGATCAAGACCTGGTCCCGCTCCTCCACCGTGTATCCCCAGATGGTCGGCCACACCATCGCCGTCCACAACGGCCGCAAGCATGTCCCGGTCTTCATCACCGAGAACATGGTCGGCCACAAGCTCGGGGAATTCGCCCCGACCCGGACCTTCAAGGCCCACGCCGCCAGCGAGAAGGCGGCGGCGGTCAAGTAGGAGGAACAGCATGTTGCGTCTGGTAGGCGTGAATATCCCTGACGACGTCGATCTTTTCAACGGGATGCGGATGATCAAGGGCCTGGACACCAAACACAACCGGACCAAGATCGAGAACATCCTGACCCGCGCCCGCCTCTACACCCGCCGGGTGGAGAAGGACGGCCGGTCGGTGAAGGTCTACCCCAAGGTCGGAGACCTCTCCTGGAAGGAGAAGAGCCGCCTGATCGATCTGGTGGAGATCCCCCGCGCCAGCATCACCAACGTGCGGATGAGCCCCCGCAAACTGCGCCTGGTGGCCGACGAGATCCGCGGCAAATCCGTGGACGACGCCCTGGCCATCCTGCAGTATATGCCCAAGTCCGGGGCTCCCGTGCTCCTCAAACTGCTCAAATCGGCCATCGCCAACGCGGGCAACAACCACGACCTCAAGGCCGACGGCCTGTACATTGCCAAGATCACCATCGACGGCGGTCCCACCATGCGGCGGTTCATGGCCCGCGCCCGCGGCCGGGCCTGCCGGATCCGCAAG
>CAZKPI010000113.1:0-10673 GCA_964554555.1 uncultured bacterium | reverse complement strand
CCGGTCGAAGAGTCTGGGAAAGGCATTGGTGGCCCGCCCGACCCCCGTAAAAAAAACCGCCAGTTTATTGAGGCGCCGCGAAAGGAATTTTCACATTTTTCGCTCTCCGAGCCCCAGGGAAACTATGCTATTCTATAAATACAGGGGGTGGGAGAACGCGGCCTGGCATGGCACTTTGGTTGCTTGGCTCTGAGGCGGGACGTCTGAACCCCTCTCGTGGAGGCTCGAAGCCCTTGGATTACCCAACAGCAACGGAAAGAAGGGAAACAACTCCGACGGCGGTGGGCCCGGGAAACCCCGCCGCCGGCGAGGCAGGCCGCTTGCCTCGTCGGCCGGGCCGGCGGCCGGGGGCTCCCCTCCCCGCCTCCCGGAAGGCTTTCACCCTCGTTGAAACTCTCGTCGCCCTGGGGGTTTTCACGTTGTTCTTCGGCGGCCTGTTCGCCTTCTACCGGATGGGCTCGAGCATGTATTCCTCGGGCACCTGGCGTTTTACCCAGCAGAAGGCCGCCCAGCACTTCCTTCTGCAGTTCAAGGAGCGGCTGGAACAGGCCGCGAACCTGACGGCGGTGAACCCCGGCCTGGCCACCCAGGTGACCATCGTTCCCTCGCCTTTGTACAGCGTCCCTGTCGGTACCGTCATTGATTTCTCCACCCTCACCAATCCTCGGAATCTCCTGTTTTTCACCGTTACCAAGCTCGCGCTGGCCGATTCCGGCCGCAAGGGTCTGAACATGCCGCACGCCCTGATTGCCATCCCCGGGCCGCCCCCGGGCGCCGGACGGCGGCGCACGGGCGAACTCCGCCTGTTCGGCACGAACGACCTCAATTCGCCGGTCTTCACCAGTCCCATCGCGGGATTTCCCGCCAACAACACCGTGGGCGACTGGTCAGGGACCCCCCAGCAATTCAACCTGGGGAACCCCACCTTTGATGTGTCGCTGACCGGTATTGGCCGGGTGGAGATCGATTTCGGCAACGCCTCGAACACCACCGGACCCGATGTCGCCAAAGTCTATTCGCTGAACCTGGTCTTTCCCCATCCTGAAACCCGGTATGCCAATGCCTCCTTCACGCAGACGGTGCAGGCGAAGATCCCCTATGGGGTCGACATCCAGGGGGGGCTCTGAATATGTTGCTGATGCGCTTTTCCCAACGCCGGTCGGGCGTCACCCTGACCGAGCTGATGATCGCCATGGTGATCCTGGCCCTGGCCTTCATCCCCGTCATCGGATCCCTGGGAAGCTCCCTGGCCGTCACCGAAAAGGACGACCGCGCGATCCGGGGCATGCAGTTGGCGCAGTCCGCCCTGGCCGCGGCGCTCCAGTTCCCCTTCGCCGCGCTTCCCACCTTTGCGGGCGGCGGGCCTGGTCCCTGGCAGATCGGCGGCGATGTTCCCGCCATCAGCTATCCGGGATATCCCGGGCCCAACGAACTGGTGATGACGGTGGGGCGCATCACCACCCCCAAGGTGACCTATCAGCTCCAGCTCCTCATCGAGGACGTCCCGGTGACGTTCAATTTCAAGACCTACAACGTCGCCGCCAAAGACAAATTTCCCTCGACCCCCTCCAGCTGGGGGTGGGCTGACCGCTCCTTCACGGCCCAGCGGGTCTACCACCGGTACACGATGACGGCCCGCTGGATCGAACCCAACGGGAAGGAGAAGTTCTGCTCCCTGACCTCCTACAAATCGGATTTGAAGGACTGACAGGCATGACCCGGAAACGGCCCGACACCCGCCGCGGAGTGGCCATCGCCATGGCCATCGTGTTCGCCAGCATTCTGCTGGTCATGGCTCTCGGCCTGACTTCCATGACCGGTCAGGCCCTGCCGCAGAACATCGTTCACGACGAACGGGCGAAGGTCGAACTCGTGGGCCAGGGGTTGATCGACCTGGCCGCGCTGAAGTTCCAGTTGTGCCCGGCCCAGTTCTACGCCGCTCATGAGGCGAAAAAGAAAGGCTATGCCGATGCCATGAACACCTTCCTCCAGGATCTGGTCCTGGAACAGGAGGCCAGTTCGAGTCACCTGGCCGGCAAGATCTACGTGAAGATCACCAACATGAGCCTGCATACCGCCACCAGTTCCTACTGGAAGAACGAAGTGCTGAGTATCGACGCCGTTGCCACCTACACCTCCCACCACAACCAGAACCCGATCAGCCGGAACATCAACCGGATCCTCCATACCGATCGAGTCGTGCAAACCCCCTGACCGAGAAAGCCACCCCACTTCACAGGAGAACCCCCATGTCCTATCCCCAGCCCACGGTCCGCCCCCTCAGCCTGGCCCTTGCCGCCGGGGTCACCGCCATCCTGGCGGTCCTCCTGGCCGCGGGTCCGCTGGCCGCTCAGGTCCCGCCAGCGGTCATCGCCCTGGTCGATCTGGGGGCGGTCATGCTGTTCCATCCCAAGATGGCCAACTACGATCCCCATCGGTCTGCTTTCCTCATGGACGGCAAGCTCATCCCGGCGAGCCGGGAAAAGAAACTGGCTCCGGCCGAACACCAGAAAGCCCTGGCCGACCTGACCCAAAAGCGCGCCGGTCTCGAGGCCCAGCTGAACGACATCCGCCGGGGTCTCGACGAGGCCCTGCGCAAGGAAGCGGACGCCCACGGCGAACGCATCCTGAACGCCGCCACCGGCACCCGGGCGGTCCTGGAAAACAAGAACCTCGTGCGGGTGGCCCAGATCAACCAGGAGTTTTCCTTGAAGGCCAGGGTGCTGTTCGCGGAACTGCGCGATCTCGATCAGCAGATCCGAACCCTGCAGAAGACCGACCCCAGCGGCCAGTATTCCTCGCCTCAGGAGACCCGCGCCATCTTCCTGGGCCTGCTCGACGAGGTGAAGGAGACGGTGAAGGCGGTCGCCGCGGCGCGCCGGGTAGCCGTTGTCCTCGATGCCGGGCCGGCCCTTGGGCTTCCGGGGGAAGCCGCGGCCGATGCGGCCGTTCCCCTGCCCCCCGAGAATCCCTACAAGACTGCCCTCACCGAGCCACCCCCGCCGGATTTCGAGCCGCGCGGGGTGGTCGAGAACCATTACCAGGCTGTTGGGGAAGGCATCTATCATTGGGTCCGCAACCGGTCCGCCATTCTCGGGCCGGTCCGCAACGAGGTGGCCGCCGCCCGCGTCCTGATGGGCGGAGTGGACATCACGGAAGAGGTCATCACGAACCTGTTGTCCAGATACAAGGTGAACCAGTCCACGCAGTGGGTGATCCTGAACGCCTATCGGGCGACCCGTTAGAAGACGGCATTCGATGAGACAGGGGGGAAAGTCTATGGATAGGGGAATCAACCTGATCCGGGCAACCGCCGGGCTGGTGCTCGCGGTGACCATCCTGCTGGCAGGCGCCGGCTCACTGTACGCGCGCGACGCCCTCTACGAAAGGAACGGCGAGGTCTACCTCCTGCTGGGGGGCGACTACTGCCTGTATCGCGGGGTCTATCGGCTGAACAACCCATCCAATTCGCCGATCAACCTCAAGATTGGGCGACTGTATGACCCCGGGCCGTCCATGTCCCTGGCCGTCGATCTCGATCGAAACCTCAACACGGTTTCCATCGAGACCACCAATCTGTCAACCATGATGATGGCCCGGCAGGTGGTCGACGACACCTGTTTGACCGACTGGGTCAATTCCACTGTCTACAAGAGCTATCCGTCGCCGTCCGTCTGGACCGCGGCCCAACGGGCAGGTTTCGGCGCCCACCAGTATTGCCACCACTACCTCCCGGGCGCCACCACGGCCAACCCGGGAACCCTGTACCGGGCAGGCAATGTGGGCGACCGGATCTGGGGATCCACCGCCAACCGCCCGTATTGTGGCGGTCCGGGGATCCCGCTCGGGGTGGTGGGCGACGCCCCGCTTCCCCCCGGTTACATTACCGTGCTGGTGCCCGGGGAAGACACCATCCGGGCTGGCAAACAATGGTACGCCGTGCCGAACGGGTCGTGGTACTCGAGCTGGAACACCGCCCCCACCAACGGGAACTATTCAGGCCTGGTTCCCCAGCCTCCCACCTCGTATGTCGTCAACCAGGATACGTTCGTCGGCAACAACTACAACTGGAAGCTTCTGACCTGGCGTGACGGCATGACCGCTCCCAGCACGGGTCCCAGCGTCGGCAGCAGCTACCAGTACACCTTCTCGCGCAACCGCCGCAACGCCTGTCTCGACAGCTGTCAGACCAGTACCACCCCCTACGGCGTTTCGTTCGTCCCCCGGTTCACCAGCGTCGCCTTCATGCCGTTCACGATGAACGGCAACGTCCAGAACGCCTCCCGCACCTACTTCTTCTCGAAAGAGAAGACCACCACCTCGTATTACATCACCAAGTCGACTGCTGGCGGCGGACTGGTGAACTATGTCCCCTCCGCGGACAACCCGATCATCGGTTCTCCGACGTCCACCAACGTTGCCAATCCCGATCTGGGGGCCCGGTGGATCGGCGTCTCCTTGAAGACCGGTACCGAGGACTGGGTGTACGTCATGGGCACCCCCAACATTCAAAGCTGGTACAACGCCGCCGCCAATGCCAACGTCACCAACATGAACATCGTCGGGGTTTCGGTGTCCAACCAATGGAACCAGAAGGGCGGTATCATCTTCGCCTATGACAAGACCTCGAATTCCATCTACAAGCTGGTTCGTGACGAAAACCTGCATACCACGACGGAATACGAGATCTTCTCGGGGCTGAACAACATCCTCGACATCAAGGCCGACGGCGACGGCGACGTGTTCTATTGCCGCGAGGAATACACCCCGCCCACGGTGGCCGGGCTCAACGACTCCCACATCTATGCCGTCACGGCCGCCTTCGATCCCAACGAGCCCTCCACCAAGGGTGAGGTCATCTACGTGCAGACTATCGCCCGCAAGGTATATGAACGCAAGCGGGGGACCTCGACCGAAAACTATGTCGGCAGTCAGACCACGGGGTTGAAGTATTTCATCGCCACCTTCGAATACCCGAATGCCTCTGGGGAAATGAGCCTTGACCCCAACGGGTTCTCGGCCCGTCTCGCCGCCTATGGCGGCGTTTGGAAAACGACCCCCTTCAATCCCGCCCCCTATCCGTACGTCGATTCCTACTCCCCTCCCGATCGCACCGAGCTGGCAGTCATCAACGTGCCCGCCCCGCCTGAGACGACAGGGTCTGGCGCGATCGACCTGGTGGGGCCCTTCGAAACCTTCCCCAACCCCTCCAACAACAGCACCAACCAGGGTTCCTTCCTCACCGCGGCGAGCGGCCATGTTCCCACCATCGACCACAGCAAGGTCTACTTCTACCAGGTGGAAAACTACCCGCTCTACCCGGTGTCGCAGGCCCCCGAAACCGACTGGAACGGCAACGGCTACATGGGCGGCTTCATCACCAGCATCATCAACCCCGACCCCAGCGCCACGCCGCGCCACATCACCTACAACTGGATCCTGTGGAGTGTCGAGGACCCCTACGGCAAGCCGATCAGCCCCCCCGACCCTCACGTCGATCCGAACAACCCCGATACCACCTCGGGTGAGTCGTTCGGCATGTATTCGCCCGCCGGCGGCAAGTACGTGCTGACCTGCAAGGTGGTCTACGATTACTACAACTACAACGCGATGCCCTACGGTTCGATGTTTGCCGACCGCGAGAACTACAAGGTCATCGGCAGTGTCGCCGTGAACCTGGGCACCACCAATCTCCGCAATTCCATCAAGCAAACCGTCGGGTTCGGGGCCCTGTCCGACTCCGATCTGTCGACCATCGTGCCGGGGTCCGCCTGGGCGGCCATTCCCATCCTGGTTGCCACCTCCACGGCCTCCTTTACGCCCGCCGTCGGCAACGCCGCCATCGAGCGCTGGGACTGCTCCTGGGACAACCCCGGGGCGGCCAATCCCATGACCGGGGTGACCTGGTCCAGCAACGCCGTCCATGGCATCGACGCAGGAGCCACCTACGCCTGGCGCATAGCGCTGGCCTCCCAGAGCAACATCATGATGAACATCTCCGGGTCCACCAACATCACGCCCGGTACCCCCAACTACAACTGGGTGGCGCACCAACTCCAGGATCCCACCAACCAATACGGGCTGTTCATGAACCTGCCCAACCAGCACAATCTGACCACCGGCATCGAGTTCCGCAACCAGCTCGGCGACCTCGCCTGGGAGGGCGACGCCAATTTCACCGGAACCCTGATCGCCACCACCCCCGCGGGGGTCATCTCGCTTCCCCTCTTCGGCGGCGGTTCCGGCGGCACGTCGAGCGTGGCCACCTTCAGCAAGCTGTCCGTCGACTGGCCGACCGATCCCAAGGAAGCCCAACTGCAGATCCAGGCCACCCGCATGTTCAAGGTGCGCGCCTGGGTCTGGGACAACCAGTATAACCGGTATCTGTCCAAGTTCTGGATGAAGAAGGTCGTCACCCTGACGGCGCAGACCAAGGTCCTGGTCATCGACCGCAAGCCCCCCGCCCTGGAGCAGGACTACACCTTCCCGCGGAACATCTTCGCCTTCACCGGGGGGACCATCGAGGCGGGCAAGGGGCCCAGCGGCATGACCAATCCCGCCTCGCTGAGTTTCTGGATCAGCGACGACAACCCCTGGGAAAACGGCAACCTGCCTGGGATCACCGCCGCGATGGCCAACATCCGCAGTATCACGAACAACAACATCCGGTCGTCCCCCACCCGCAATTCGGCGATGAACCTCCTGTCCGTGTTCTCCAAGGAGCGGCGCAGTGCCAGCATCGAGTTCGAACTGGCCGCCCCCGCCACCCACACCCTCAAGTTGACTTACCAGGGAGTCCCGGCGGCGAACGTGGCCTCGGAAGCGATCAACAGCCCCGGCTCCTCGCTGGCCGACATGCGGGCTTTGATCGGATATTCGATCGATCCGATCAGCAATATCTACACCGGAACCATCCCGGTGAACTATGCCAACAACACCCCTGGCTATGCCCCATACCGGTTCCGGATCACCGTGACCGACTCCTCGGGGAACACTCTGACGAACCAGCTCCTCAACACCGCCCTTCACGTCCGGGACGACCGGGCCCCGCTCCTCTGGGGCGTCATCACCAGCCGCAAGGATGGCATCCGGCGCGTCTTTCCCGAGTATGACTCGGCCCGTCTCGCCACTTCCGGATTCGACATGCCCGACTCCGGGAGCAACGTCACCTGGACCGCGGACGCCAACGGGAACCTGCCCACCTTCAACGGGGGGCCGGTCGGCAGGGTGTTCAAGTCCCTCGGCAACAGCGTGACCAAACCCTTCTCGGATGCCGCTCTGACCAATCAGGTCAAGACCAGCGTGCCGCCCGGATTTTTCGAGGAAAACGTCGAGTTCGAGATCGCCGCCCATGTGGCTGACAACGCGGGTATGGCTACCAACACCCTGACCATCAAGGTCCCCAACTTCAATGCGGCGGAAACCACCCTGACCACCACCTCCAACCGCGGCTGGGGCCCGGACAACCTGGTCCCCCCTCTGTTGTCCGGAATCTTCCAGGCCGCCCCCGGGGACTGCCCGATGGCCCTGCCGGTCACCATGACCGCGGTCGATGATGCCAGGAACTGGACCTACTATCCGGCCACCTGGAAGACCACCTCCTGGCCGACTCTCATCCCCGTCAACCCGGGATTCTCCCGCAACACCCGCACCCTGACCACCGTCATTCCCGTCTACGCGAGCGAAATGACCCTGCGCCTGCTCGAGAAGGGGATGCGGTAGACATTCCCCGTGCGTCCCATCCTTCCGTTCCTCGCCGCCCTGGCCGCTCTGGCCGGGGCGGTTTTGCCCGTGTCCGCCTGCACCTTGGCTGACCACGCCTGGCAGGCGGTCGTCTTCCGCGCCTGGGACCTCGACCGGCCCGTGGTCCTTCAGGGGATCCTGTCGTGGCTGGTCCGGAATGTGCCCGGCCAGCCGCGGGAGGTCTGGTTCAAAACCGGCGGACCGGGCGACGGGGGGGCGATCGATGCCTTTCGGGCCATGGTCGGGGGATGGGTCGCCCAGGCGGCCTGGCACCCGCTCGGACCGACCGGTGGGCTGGTGGAGCGGGTCCGCACGCTTGCCTCCGAGGGGGACGCCCCGGTCGCCGTGGTGGCGGGGGTCGATCAGGTGCGCGTGTGGGCCGGGATTTTCCGCGACGCGAATGCCGCGGAAGGGTGTTTTCAGATCCTGGTCGCCCAGGAGGCGCGGGTTCGGGCCATCCTGACCGGCCCTGTTTCCCCCTGGGCCGAGGAACGGATCTTGCGAAGCTGGGCCTCGGCGGTGTTTTACGGGCCGCCGGTGCCGGCCTCCCTCCTGGCCCTGACCGTCACGTTCGATGGCGAAACGCCGGCGGTCAAGATCGACGACGCCGACAAGGTCGCCTTGCTGATTTCGGCAAAGCGGCTGAAGCAGTTCGTGCCCAAGCCGGGGGGAACGGCCCCGGAATTGCCGGAGATCCCTCCTGTCCCTGGTGTTGAGGTCGCCCCATGAATCCGGCCGGACGGCAGGGCCGATTCCTGCCCTGGATTCTCCTGGCGGGGTTGGCCCTTGGCCTGCCCGGCCCCCTGCGAGGGGGGGGCGATGCTCACGCCGCGAGCGAAACGCAGGTTCTGCCTTCCGCTCCGGCGCGGCCAGGAGACATGGCGGCGGCCGACATCGTGTCGGCGGCGGGGTTCTCCAGCACCGATTTCGAGGAATTCCTGCGGAGGCACCCGGTGGTGGCGGGGTTCGACCCCCTGCAGAAACGGTTCCGTGGGACGCCGAGCGAGTTTCCGGACCCACAACGGCTGTCCCGGGAACTGGCCGAGGTCCGCCAGGCCCTGGCGGACCTGGAGTCCCGCCGTCCGGCGGGGATCGCTTCGCAGGCGGCCGTGGCGGACGAAGAGGCCTTCTGGAATCATCTCCGGGCGGAAAACGGCCGGCGAAAACGTCTGCAGGAGCGGGAACGGGACCTGCAAGAACGGCTGGCCGGCCCCCCCACCACGCCTGATGAAAGCCTTCTGCCGATCGTCCGCGCTCTGGTCACCGAATTCCGTCGCGGCCTTCCCCCGGGTGTCGTTCTCAACCGGTTTCCGCGGATCCCGCCGGCCTCGCCCGGTTTTGAGGGCGGCAACCCCTATGCCCATTTCCTGGAGACGGAGGCCACCGCCTCGCTGGACCTGTATCTCCGTTCCCTGCCGGCCGCCGGCGGGTTCTTCCCCTCGGTCCGGGACCCGCTTCTCTGGCCGAAGCCCAGTTCCGCATCCGGAGGACCCCCGTGAACCCTTCATCCCGTGCCCCTGACGGACTCCGTCTGCCCTCCCGCTTCCTGATCGTGGTTCTGCTCCTGGCGGCGCCCTGGGGGCTGGCGGAGGCTGAACCAGCGGCCGGCGGGCCGGGCCCCGATCTCATCCAGGCCATGGATGCCCCGGGTGCCGCGAAATCCCAGCCCGTCCCGCTGGCCACGGCTTCCCCGGGGGCCACCCCGGGGGTCGCTGTCGCCTCCGGGGCGGATGACGGCCTGGCGGGTGGTCGGGGGCCGTCCCCCGGCGCAAGGGTCGGCGTTGCGGACATGCTCGTCCTGAACGCCTTGCATCCCGCCATGGCCCGGTTCGACTTCCAGCAAAGGGCGTTCCTGCGCATCCCCTTTTCGTTGCCGCCCGCCGAGCGTGATGCCCTCTTCGCCCGGTTGCGCGAGGAAGCCCGGAGCCAGGAACCGGCTTTTCAGGAGACCCTTCGTCAGCTCGCCTCGGAAGAGGCGGACATCGCCCGCCGCCGCGGGGAGGTCATCGATGCGCTGAGGACCGGGGCCGGCCTGAAGGAGCGCCTCGCCCTGGAAGAGGAACTGCGCCGGCTCCAGGCGGCCCAGGTCCAGGTCAAGGAACAGCAGGACGAAGTGCGGAGCCGCCGGGAATGGCCGGAATACACCACCGCTTCGGAGACCCGGGCCATCCTTGACGGGATCGAGCGGGAGGTGCGCGAAGTCCTCGGGGAGGTTGCCAGGCGGGAAGGGGTTCAGGTGGTGCTGAATGCCAACCTGCCCTATCCGCCGCCCGACCCCGCCACCGCCCGCATCAGTCCGATGGCCCGCAACCGCCTGGCCTGGCTGGAAACGGACCTCTACTATTCCTTCCTGGCCAGCAGTCCGCCCGACACTGCGGTGTATGACCCGGTGGCCGACGGGGCGGCCGCTGACGAGTGGGTCAAGCTGGTCCGGCATCCCGCCGCGGCCCCGTTCTTCCCGGTCCGGCCCTATCCACTGGTTTTGCAGGGGGGCGTTGATCTGACGGCGAAAGTGCTCGCCGCCCTGCTGGAGCGGCACCAGGTCGATCCGAGGCGGGCCAGGGCCCTGGTGGAGGCGGTCGGCAGACTGCGCCGCGAAGACTGACCGGGGGGGCGGCCCCTGGGGTGGTCCGTTGCCGTTGCCGGCGGGCCAAGGGCGGCCGGGGCAGATCTGCCTGGCCGCCGGCGGCGGGGGAAGGCCTGGCGGAGTGAAGCCCGGTAATGATGCCGGTCCGGGAAGGATCCCTTTTTCCCCGGGTTGGCGGGGCCGGTGTAGAATGACGGGCAAACCCCTATGCAAGTGAACGCGCGAGCCTTGGCATGACCTGGCGCGGGTTTCTGCCCCTGCTGGTGGTGCTGGTCGGCACCGCTCTCACTCTCGTTCCAGACGAGTAGGCAGAAAACTGAGTTTTCCACAGGGGGGTGGCTCG
>CAZKPI010000112.1:7070-10674 GCA_964554555.1 uncultured bacterium | reverse complement strand
CCCCGCGGCGGGAGCGTTGGCGCCAAACCCTGATCTGGAGCCACTTTGCCCGCTGAAATCCCTCCTCATCGTTACAGGAAATATGCGGAGGCCGCTCCCGCTGAAACCCGCTCTGGCCAACGACTTTCGGGCATTCGGGGCGGGAACGGGGGTTTTCTGGAAACGGGGCAGGCGGGGGACTATACTGTGGCCACTCCGGTTCGGGAAAGGTGACATGGCGGCGTCAGGCATGCGCAAGCTCCTGGTGGCCCTCTTATTGCTCGGCATCCCCGGGCTGTTCGGGGTATTCCTGCTGACCCGTCTGGAGACCAGCACCCGCGAGGAGGCCCGGCGCCGGGAGCGGGACGACATCCGGGAGGTTCTCGCCCAGGTGGCCGCCCGGGGCAACCTGTCGCGCCGCTTCGGACAGCTGTTCGACCGGCTCACCCAGCAGTCCTGGACCGCCGCCCGGTTTGCCCCCAGGGCCGCCGCCGTCCTGAAGCAGAATCCGGGCGTGGTCGATCTGTATCTCTACACGCCCGACGGCCAGCGGGTTCCCCTGCCCGGGATCCCCCAGAAGATGCTCGTGGCTTCCCAGCAGTTCCTGGCCGCCGTCCGCTTTCCCGACCGGCCGGTGTCGGAGAAGATGGTGCAGGCCTTCGCCGGAAGCCTGAGCGCGGCCCGTCTGCTGGCCGCCACCCCTGGCACCCTGGTCGAGCTGATGAACGGGGACCGCCTGACCTGGGGCGGGTGGTGGCAGTTGCGCGACCGGCGCGGCAGGGTCACCGGCCACCTGGTTGCCTTCGTCCACCGCCAGGGGATCGACCCCGACCGCCTCCTCGACCTGGCGGTGGAGGAGTCGAACCGCCTGGTGCAGGGCCGTTTCATCTGCGGCTGGCAGGACCCCCTGGCCCCGGACCGCCTGCGGCCCGCCGCCCGCCGGTTCCCCCCCGCCCTGCGGTCCGCCCTGGATGGCCTGCAGGTGGGCCAGTATGCCACCACCCTGGACCACCAGTCCCTCGTCACCTATCCGGCCGAGAACGGGGCTCTCCTGTTCGGGCTGAGTGTGGCCCCCCAACAGGATCCCGAGGTTTTCACCACCTGGCGAATCCGCCTCGCGCTTGCCCTGGCCCTGCTGGCGGGCCTGGTCGCCATGAACCTGGCCGGCCGGCGGAGCCTGCGCTCCCAGTTGGTCGGCCAGCTGGCCATCGCGGGCGGGTTCCCCCTGGCCGTCTTCCTGTCAGCCGTCGAGATCGACCGCCAGGACCGCGAAGTGCTGGTCGAGAAAGCCCTCACCGACTCCCAGCTCGAGTATCTCAGCCGGTTCGACGGGAACCTCCATTCCCGGTTCCTGGCCCTGATGCGCCTCTACCGCCAGCTGTACGCCGCCACCCGCCGTGACCCGCGCCGGCTGGTCCCGCGGGCCGCGGCCGCTTTCCGGCGGGCCCTGGCCGCCCACCGCGACCTGGTGACCCAGTGCATCGTGGTGGACGACCGGGGGGAGATCCTGTTCTTCCAGAACTTCACCCCCCACCGCGACCGCCGCCGCGAGGAGGAGGCCCGCGACACCTACGCGGGGGCGGTCAGCCGCATCGTCGACAACGTCAACGATGCCCAGCCGGCCAGCGGCACCGCCAAGACCGCGGGGGCGGGGAACCCCATCGTCGGCATGATGATCCACAACAAGGGGCCCTTCGACTGGATCGACGAGGACGACCAGATCCGGCCCAACGTGCTGGGGAAGGAGAAACTGCTGTCCTACCTGAAGATGTATCCCGGGCCTGACGGGAAACTGCAGGCCCTGCTGGTGGCCACCCACGACAGCCGGAAGGTCCAGGTGGGCTACCTGGAATCGCTGATCGGGGCCCGCCGCCGCTACCGGCGCGGGGCCCCCCGGCTGATGGCCGTGCCGGTCATTCCGGGGGGGAGCTGGCCTTCCTTCCCTGAGGACCGCCTGGCCCGTCTGCCCGAGATCCGCAAACTGCGCGACCTGGTGCTGACCTCGGGTCTGCCCCAGCACCAGACGATCTGGCTGGGCACCGGCAACCACCTTGTCTCGGCGGTGCGCGGCCACTTCCTCGACGGCTACGTCCTGATGGTCGCCCAGCCTGTCGCCGCCCTGCATTCCCGAACCCGGCGGCTCGGGCGGCGGGCCGGAATCCTGGCCGGGTTCATGCTGGCGGTCGCCTGCCTGACGGCCTGGGGAACCGCCCGCCTCCTTCTGCGGCCGCTGGCCGGCCTCGCCGAGGGGGTTGCCGCCCTCGAGGCCCGCGACTTCCAGCACCAGGTGGTGCCGGGGGATCTCGCCGAGCTGGCCCAGGTGGCCAACCGGTTCAACCAGGTGCTCGAAAACCTGCGCGATCTCGAGATGGCGCGGGCGGTGCAGGAGACCCTGTGGCCCGCCCGCGGGCTCGAGACCCCGGAATGCCGCATTGCCGGCCGGTGTATGACGGCGGCGGCGGTGGGCGGGGATTTCTTCGACTGGTTCGTCCTGCCTGACCGGCGGGTGGTGGTCGCGGTGGGCGACGTGGCCGGCCACGGCATCCCCTCCGCCCTGGTGGCCGCCTCGGCCAAGGTGGAGCTGGCGATGAACGCCGAGGCGGGGGCGGAGCCCGCCGCCATCCTGACCGCCATCAACGCCGGCCTGCTCAAGCAGGCCGGGCGCAAGCGGCCGATGACCTTCTGGGTGGGTATCTTCGAGCCCGCCGCCGGCCGCCTGCGATATGCCAGCGCCGGCCACAACTTCCCCTTCGTTGTCCGGGCCAGTGGGGAGGCCGAACAGCTGGCCTGCCCCGGGTATCCCCTGGGGGCCCGCCTCAAGGGCGTGTTTACCGGCCGGACCATCGACCTCGCCCCGGGAGACCGGCTGTATGCCTACTCCGACGGCCTGGTCGAGGCGCATGCCGCCTCGGGGGAGCCCTTCGATTACGACCGGCTGGGGGCCCTGTTCCAGACGGTGCGGCCGGCCCCCCCCGCCGAGGCGATCGGGCGGGTCTTCGCCGAGGTGCAGGCGTGGTCGGGGCGGACGGTTCCCGAGGACGACCAGACCCTGGTGGTCCTGCACGTGGAGTCGCGGGCATGAGACGGGAAGCCCTGCTGGTGACCGGGGTGGGTTGTCTGGTGATCCTGCTCGGCTGTTACCTGTTTGCCGTGGAACAGGGCCGGCAGTGGCAGATGGACACCGCCGAGCGCCTGCAGAAGGGCCTGCTTGACCTGGCCACCCAGGCCAACCCCCTCCAGCTGGGCGCCCGGCTGACCCACCGACTGTTCCGGATGGTCCGCGGCCGCGATCCGCGTTCGCCGGACCTGGCCCGCGGCCTCGATGCCTGGCTGGCCCGACTGCCGCGCGGGGCCCTCCAGGTGTTCCTGATCGACCGCGACCAGCAACCGGTGGTGAGCCGGGCCCACGATCCGGAGGCCTGGCCGATCATCCGGGCCCGGCTGGGGGCCGACTGGCTGATCCCCTACGGGCTTCCCCTCCCCGCCTGGCGCACGGCCCGCAGTTACCGCAAGGGGCAGTATGCCCTGATGTGGCGGATGTCCCGGCACGTCGGGCCGGGGCAGGCGGCTGGGGTGGCGGTGCTGGTTGACGTCCGGAAACTGCCCCCGGCCGTGGTTCTGCAGT
>CAZKPI010000112.1:0-7054 GCA_964554555.1 uncultured bacterium | reverse complement strand
GCCCGCCGGGGATGGCAGGTCGGCCTGTGGGACCGCCTGCGCAACCGGGGCTTCCGGCTCCCCCGGGGGGTGACCGCCGCCGCCCTGCCCGCCCTGATCGAGCGCACCTTCCGCCGCCGGCAGACCTCGTTCCCCCACCCGGCGGGCCGGCTGGTCCTCTGTCCCTGGCAGGGAACCCTCGCCCTGCTGGGGTTGGTTCCCCCGCCGGCTCCGGTCCTGCCGGGCTGGTCCGTCCTGGCCCTGCTCGCCTGGCTGGCCCTGGCCTGGATCTACCGCGACCTCGGCCATGCCCCTCTCTCCCTGCCGCGGTTCCTGGGGCTGGCCCTGGGCGTGGCGGCCGGCCTGCCGCTGTTGCTCACCGCCCTGTTCTGCGTCCGGTTCGACGAGGGCCGGACCGACCGGTTCGTGGGTGAGGAGCTGAAAGCGATGGAACAGCAGGTGATCACCATCGACCAGCGGTTCTCGTCCGTGCGCCGGGAGCGGGAAGCGGTTCTGCCGCAAATCTCCGCCAGTCTGACCGCGCATCTCGACCACCTGGACCGGGTCCTTCCCGATCTGGCCGTCAAGGAGATCGGAAACCGCGAGTTCGACTCGTTCTTCCTGGTCAGTTCGCAGGGGGTCAGCCTGCGGGGGTTTTCCCTCATCGCTCCTGCCTACCGGATGATCATCGCCCTTCCCCTTCCGGAGCGCCGCCCTCTGCTCCAGGGCATCCTCGAGTCGGGCGTCCTGCCGATGCCCATGGATCTTCCCCCCCTGTTCACCACGCTTCCCCGGCCCGACCACATCGACCGCTACTGGGCATCCAAGGAGGAGGACGAGCGGACCCGGCAGACCCGCGACGGGGTGGCCCTGCTGGGCAAGATGATGGTCCAGCGCGACAATCAGGCCCGGGGGGTGACCGGGCCAGGGGAAGGGGCCGGCAAGGCCGACCTGGTCTACGGGGCGGTGATCGACCCCCAGACCGGCGACCTTCTGCAGATGGCCCTCGCCAACCTTGGCCGGTTCGTCGACGTCGAGAGCGGGCCCCAGTCCTCCTGGTTCTACGTCGACGTTCTGCGGGACCGCGCCGGCGTCGGGCAGTACTTTGCCTTCGGCTACCTCGACCTGCGGAGCCTCCAGCACTGGTTCCTGCATGCCCTGTTTCAGCGCCGCGACCGCTGGCCGGCGGACTGGAGCCTGGCCTGCGAGGGAACCCATTCCAGCATCTTTTTCCCCTTCGAGGAGCGCCGGCACGAACTGCGGCGGTATCTCGACCTGGTCCGGCCGCCCCGGGTCCTGAGCAGTCGGGTGATCCGGCTGGACGGGAAGCCCGCGCTGATGACCGCCTTCGCCGGCCGGCAGATGAAGAACTACGTGCTGTTCGCGACGCGTCCCTGGTCGGTGATCCGGGCCCTGCAGGGGAACCTGCGGTGGCAGATCGGCGTCATCGGGTCGATGATGGTTCTCCTTCTGCTGGCGGTCCTGTGGCGGCTCCACCAGGGGGTGGTGGCCCCCGCGCAGGCCCTGCTGGGCGGGATCCAGGCCATGGAACACAAACGCTATGACCACCGGATCGCCATCCAGACCGGCGACGAGTGGGAACGGCTGGGGGCCAGTTTCAACGGCGCCCTCGAGGGCATGGCCGAACTGGAGGTGGCCGGGGTCGTCCAGGCGATGATCCTGCCGGCCGGCGCGGTGCGGGGCGCCGGGGCCTGGTTCCTGGGCAGGAGCGCCATGACCGGCACCGTCGGCGGCGACTACTTCGACGCGGTGGCGCACGAGGACGGCAGTCTGTCGTTCGTGATCGGCGACGTCACCGGGCACGGCGTGTCGGCCGCGCTGGTGGTGGCCATGGCCAAGTCCTGCTTCCAGATCCTGATGCGGCAGGGGGTGCGGTCTCCGGCCGAGGTGCTGACGCGCATGAATCGCCTGCTGTTGGGGCAGTTGGGCAAGGCCAAGGCGCTGACCATGATGGTCGGCCTGGCGGCTCCCGACGGGCAGGTGACCATCGGCAATGCCGGCCATCCCTATCCTTTCCGGGTGGGGCCGGCAGGGCAGGCGGAGGCGGTCAAGATCCAGGGGGTGCCGCTGGGCATCCTGGCCAAGGCCCGGTTCGGGGAGCAGGTCCTTTCCCTTCGGGAGGGGGAAAGGCTCTTCTTCTTCACCGACGGCATCATTGAACAGCGGAACCCCGCCCGGCAGACGTACGGGCTGTCCGGGCTCCAGCGCGATCTGGCCGGGCAGGCCGGCCGGCCGCCCGAACAGGCGATCGCGGCCCTCCAGGACATCCTGCGCCGGTTCACCGCCGGGGCCCCCTGGGACGACGACGTGACGATGGCCTGGCTGGTCATCGAAAACCAGGCCGGCGGGGGCCCGCCGGCCGCCTGACCGGCCCCGGGCGCGGCCAGGTCAGCGGACGGCGCCGGCGGTGATGCCCCGCAGGTAGTGCCGCTGGGCCAGCACGAAGACCAGCAGGCTGGGGATGACGGCGAGTACGGCGCCGGCCATCATCATGCCCCACTCGCCGCCGTGCTCCGAGTTCAGGGTGGCCAGGGCCACCGGCAGAGGGTAGCCGCTCTCCCTCAGCATGATGACCAGGGGGCCGAGCAGTTCGTTCCAGGCGGTCACAAAGGTGAACACCCCGAGCGAGGCGAAGATCGGCCGGCACAGGGGCAGGACCACCCGCCAGAACAGGGTGAACTCGCCACAGCCGTCGAGGCGGGCCTGTTCCAGCAGTTCCACCGGCAGGTCCTTCATGAACTGCCGCAGGAGGAAGATGCCCAACACGCTGGCGCCGCCCGGCAGGACCAGGCCGGCCATGGTGTTGAGCAGGCCCAGGAACTTGAGGGTCAAAAACAGCGGCAGAAGGGTGATCTGCATCGGCACCATCATCGACAGCAGAAGAAGGGTGAACAGGCGTTCGCGGCCGGGGAAGGACAGGCAGGCGAACGCGAAGGCGGCCAGGCTGTTGCAGGCCAGCGACAGGAGGGTGACCCCGCCCGCATAGAGCACGCTGTTGCCCAGGTGCCGGATCATCGGGAAGGCGTCGAGCAGGTCGCGGTAGTTGACCAGGGTCCACTCGGCCGGCAGGATGGTGGGGCGGGGGGTCTGGATCTCGCGCTGGACCTTGAACGAGGTGGTCAGCATCCAGAAGAAGGGGAACAGGCTGGCGGCCAGCACCACGGCCAGGAGGCCGGCGAAGGCCGCCCGTTCCCGGAACGGCAGGCGCGTCCGGTTCACGGCCGCCCCCGCGAAGGCCAGGCCAGGCATTTGTACAAAAATGGTGAGTTTGATATCACTTCATCACTCCCGCATGGTTTGGCGCAGGCGGTTCCGGATGAGCAGAAGGACCAGGGAGCACAGGAACAGGGACATCGCCGCCGCGGAGGCATACCCCACGCGGAAGTACCGGAAGCCATGGTTGTACAAATACAGCACGAGTGTCACCGTGCTGTCGAGCGGGCCGCCGCCCGTCATCAGGAAGGGCTCGCCAAACACCTGCAGGAACCCGATGCCGGTCACCACGGCGGCGAAGGTCACCGCCCGGTTCATCAGCGGCCAGGTGATATGCCGGAACTGCTGCCAGCGTCCCGCCCCGTCGAGCTCGGCCGTCTCGTACAGGTGCTCGTCGATGGCCTGGCGGGCCACGAAGAAGATCACCATGTTGTAGCCGAACCCTTTCCAGACCGCGACCAGGATGATCGACAGCAGGGCCAGCCGGGTGTCGCCCAGCCAGTCGAGCGGCGGCAGGCCAAGGGCCCGCAGTCCGGCGTTGAGCGGGCCGAAGTCGTGGTGGAACACCCACCCCCAGACGACCGCCGCCACCACCAGCGTCGTGACCACCGGCAGGAACAGGAAGGTGCGAAAGACCGTCTGCAGGCTGTCCAGACAGCGGTGGAGGGCCAGCGCCAGCAGGAGGGCGAGGCCGATGTTGAGGGGCACGCCCACGACGGTGAAGACCAGCGTGTTGCGCAGGGCGGCCCGGAAGGTGGGGTCCTGCGCCAGGGCCCGGTAGTTGTCCAGCCCCACGAACTGAACGCGGTCGGGATGCGTCAGGCCGTAGATGTCCCAGTCGGTGAAACTGGCCAGCAGTGAGCCGAGGATGGGGATGAACTTGAAAACGGTCAGCAGGACAATGGCCGGCAGGAGGAACGCCCAGGCCACGCGCCGGCGCGTCCGGCCCGGCCGGGGCCGTTCCTCCTCCGGCCCCGGCCGCAGGAACCACCACAGCCACAGCCCCGCCGCCGCGCCCACCCCCGCCAGCATCCCGTACCTCTGCAGGTGCGGCTGGAAACGGGCCTGTTTCTCCAGAACCCGCGCCAGCCGCCACTCCAAAACCGCCGGGCCGGAGGCGGCCGGCAGGGCCTGCCGCAGGACCTCATCGACCGTCCGGAAGATGGCCTCGCCCATCTGCTCCCATTCCGGAACGCAGGGCGGACTGCGGGCCTCCTCCAGCTGTTCGCGGAACGCCGGCAGGAGGGGGTTGGCGGCCAGGTCGGGATGGGTCCAGGCATCGCGGCGGGCGGGCAGACTGCGGGCGACCTGGAACCACCGGACCTGGGCCTCCCGCGACTCCAGATAGGTGATCAGCCGCCAGGCCCACTCCTTGTTCCGGCAGGTGCGGACATGGTCAGGTTACTGCCGCCCAGGAAGGAACACCCGTTGCGGGCCCGCGGCAGACGGCTGGTGGCGATGCGCCCGCGCAGGGCGGGCAGTTTCTCCTCGACCTCCCAGACCGTCCAGGGGCCGGACAGGGTCATGGGAATGGTTCCCGAGGCGAAGGCCTCGAAGAAATCGGTCGGACCTTCCGGCCCGAATGGGGTCCAGTCGCGGGCCCGCGCCTGGTCGAGCCAGGCCAGGGTCTCGGCCACCGCCTCCGGCGGCCAGGCGATGCCCGTCCCGTTCCCGCCAAGGATGTCGCCGTCGCGTTGCCACAGGAACATCATGAACTGCAGGGGGTCGGTGAGGTTGATGTCGCAGGGGAAGACCCCGGGCCGCCCGCCCTGGAGCCGGTCGCACAGCACCGCGAACTCGTCCCACGTGCGGGGAAACGTGGGGAAGCCGGCCGAAGCCACCAGGTCCGACCGGTAGAACAGCAGGCGGGTGTCGACGTAGAACGGCAGGCCGTACCAGACCCCGTCGACCCGGTTGGTGGTCAGCGTGCCGGGGAAAAAGTCCTCCTCGCGGATGGGTGAGGAGGCCAGGAAGGGGTCGAGCGGCTCGAGGGCGTCCATCGCCACGAATTCGGCCATCCAGGTGGTGCCCATCTGGCAGACGTCGGGGGTCATGCGGCCGACGACGGCGGTCATCAGTTTCTCGTGGCCCGCTCCCCAGGGAATGGCCTGCACCCGCACCGTGACCCCCGGGTGCAGGGCTTCGAACTCGCGCGTGAGCTGGCGCAGGAGTTTCCCTTCCGCCCCCATCCCCCAGACGTCGAGTTCGACCGCCGCGGGCGGGGCGGCGGGAAGCCGCCCGGGAACGCCGGCCAGCAGGACGATGCCCAGCACCAGCACCAGCCTCAGCGCCAACCCCGGGTCCGGCCGCCGGCCCGTCGCGAGGAACCCGCCTCCGGCGCGGTCCGGTCCCGATCTCTCCCGATGGATACCCCGGGAACCCGTGGCCCGTCTTGCGCAGGTGGTCAACTGAAGATCCTTTCCTGACACCCAGTCTACGCAAGGGGCCCCCCGGAGGCAAGGCCGGATTTTCCCGTCCAGCTTCCCCTGCCGCCTGCCGGCCGGTTCCGTTCGGGGAGCGGGCCAGCGGCCAGCCGGCCGGTGGCGGCCAGAGTGTTGCCCCTGATCTGGCAACAGAGGTATCATCTCCGGCAATCCACCCCCGGAGGTCCGCATGCCATTCCCCTTCCATCGCTCTATCCGGCTTGTTCCCTGCCTCGCCGTCGCCCTGGCCCTTCTGCTTCCGGCTTTCCCGGCGGTCGGTGAGCCGCCCGCCACGCCCGCCTCGGACACGGTGGCGATCCCCGAAGGCCAGGCCACCGCCCCTTTGATCGTGGACGGGACGCCGCCCGCCCCCCCGACCCCCCGGGCGGAAGTCGTGCAGATCAAACTGTTCGTGCTGTCCTCGATGCTCTTTGTCCACCAGGACTACGGCTTCATCACCTGGGCGATCCGTTCGGCGCGCCCGAACCTCCAGGATGAACAGTTCGGCCGGCATCTCGAGCAGGTCGGCACGTATCTCGACCAGGTCGCCTCCCAGGCCGCCCTCGTCGAGCGCCTGGAAGGCCCGACGCCGGTGTGGACAGAGGTGCAGGCCACCCTCCAGGATCTTCGGCAGGCGGTGGACACCTTCCGCCAGGGCTATGCCAAGTCCGCCGGGGGCAAACCCGATCCGTTCCTGGAGGCCTCGGGAGCGGCCTACGAGAAGGTCGGGAAAGCCCTGCCCGATCTTTTCCGCCAGGTCGGGATTCCCGCTCCCGCCGCTTCCGCCCCTCCCGCCGGGAAGCCCTGATCCCCTTGGCAGACAACATCCAGCCGGTCAGCCCCCCTCCGCGGCGGTTCCTCAGCACCGTCGCGGGGGTGGCCTGTTTGTGGACCCTCGCTGGATGGATGTCCTGGGCGGGGCCCTGCCAGGCCGCCCTGTCGGCCAACGGGCAGGTGGCGCTGGAACAGGCCCGGCTGGCCGCCGGTCGCCAGCGCTGGGCCGAGGTGCCCGCCCTGCTCGCCCTGCCCCTCCAGGAAGACCCCCAACACGTTGAAGCTCAGGCCTTGCTGGGCATGGCCGACCTGGCCGGGGGAAACCTGCCATCGGCCGTCCAGCGCCTGTCCTGGGTCTGCACCCGACAGCCCGGCGAGGCCGTCTACCGGCTGGCCCTCGGCAAGGCGCTCTGGGCGTCCGGTCTTCACCAGGAAGCGCGGATCCAGGCCGGGTATGCGGTTCAGCTGGCGCCCGGTGATCCGAACGCCCAGGCCTTCCTGCGCGAGGTCTCCGGGGCGGCCGTCCCCCCCTCCGCCGGACCGGGGCCGGGCGTGGCACGGCCCCCCTCAACCCCGCCCGGCTCCGCCCCCTCCGCGCCGCCTTCCGGCGGGCCGAGAAGCACTAGATCCATTGATCGATGCCG
>CAZKPI010000111.1:0-10681 GCA_964554555.1 uncultured bacterium | reverse complement strand
CCGGCACCAGCTCCGAAAGTCCCGTCCCGCCCGCCCCGCACAGGAGCCCCCCCCAGCAGGAAGCTTCCCGCCTGGGATCGGTCGCCCCCCCCGGCTGGGCCCTGCCCTTCGGCCTTTCCTGGCGGCACCTGGTGTTCTGGGCCGGCTGTGCCCTGGTGACCGTCGCCTGGGGCTTGGGCATCCAGGCCATCCGCCTGCGGGAGGAGCGCCTGGACAGGCTCGCCCGGGAAGAGGCGGCCCAGCAGAACCAGGTCTCTCTCGACCGGTTCCGCCAAAACAACGTCTGGGAGTTCCTCCAGGAGGAGCGCCTGGACCGGTTCGCCCGGACCGTGGCCACCGACCACCCCTGGTCAGAGGACGGGGTCGATCCCGCTTCCCTGCGGCGAGTCGCCCTGCGGGAACTGGCCGGACTCGGGGCGGAGGGATGGAAGCCCACGGGCCTCCTCCTCCTGGCGGTGGATCCCAGGTTCCCGCGCCCCATGGTCCCGGCTTCGGAACCCCTCGTCCTGGCCTGGGGCGTTGCCGCCGAGGCGGTCCCCGTCTTCGAGGCCCTCCTGGGCAACATGGCCGGCCACGCCTTCGGCGGCAAGACGACGCCTGTCGAGCAGTTCCTGCCCCGCCTGGCCCAGGTCCTGGGGGCCAATTTCAGCGCGGGCCACCTGCGTTCGGAAGGGATGGCCCGCTTCCGGCCCGTCGTCCGGGATGGCCGGCCCGAATGGGTCTACTGGTATCCCCTCGTCCGCCCGGTTCCGACCTTCCCCGCCCCCGATCTGTCCACCTCCGCGGCCGCCCTGACCGGCCTGCCGCCCACGGGGTCCTTCCAGTCCGTCGGCGTCCTTCTGCTGTTCGTCCCCCGCCGCCCCCCGACCCTGGGCGAGATCACCCGCCTGGCCACCAGCCTTGACGATGTCGATTCCTCGCTGGCGGCCCAGGCGGGTGAGGGCCCCTGGCTGGCCTCCCCCCACTTTCCCCTGGCGACCGCGACCCTGGGGGGCGGCCGCCTGCCCGACCAGCCAGGCTGGGAACTGGCCACCGCCACGGTGACATACGAGGGGGTCCCCCTCCGGCTGGTGGCGGCCACCCCGTTGCCCCCGATGCCGGCCAGGTTCCCGGACCGGGCGGGAACCCTGGCCGGCGGGATCCTGGGGGCCGCCCTCCTCTGGCTCTGGTGGAAAACGGTCTTCCGGGAGGCTGGCCTGGCCCGCTATCTGCGCGGACAACTGGTGGGGGGAATGCTGGCCACGGCCATCCTGCCGCTGGCGGCGATGTTCTTCCTCGCCGAGTGGTTCACCGTGGACCAGTTCCGCCTGGAACGCCGCCGGACCCGCCTGGACATACTGCAGGAGATGGAAGGGGCCGAACGCCGGCCCCTGCTGTCCCGGCTGTTGGTCCAGAGCCGTCTGCGGTACCGGTGCCGCCGCCCGTCCTTCCTGCGGACCATGCGCCGGCTCAACCGGAACCCGGCGGATCGGGCGGCCATGGCCGCTCTGGAGAAATACATGAACCGGTCGGTCGAAACCCGGACCGACCCGGTTTTGAACAGCTTCCCCTACCAGATGATCGTGATCGGCCGGGAGGGCTGGACCCGCGTCCAGTCACGCTCCGAGGCCCCGGACGCCGGCCGGACCCTGGGGGACGTCGCCCGGATGATCGGCCGCTCCATGCTGGACCAGCTGGAGAAGGGCCGGGCGGGCGGCCGGGCAAAACCGGCGAGGGGGGGGGCGCCGCCGGGCCCGGGCGGGCCGGCCCTGGACGGTCAGGCCCTGAAGACCGAGATGACCCTGAACGCCGGGCTGGACGTCCTGCGTTCCGTCTTCGGTCCTGACCACCTCTTCCGGCTGACCAACGGCATGGGCCAGACAGTCTACCTGTTCGCCCAGACGGGGCGGATGATGGAGCTCACCGAGGTGGTTCCCGACCTGGACCGCCCGGAAGGGGTGGTCGCCTGGTTCTACCCCGCCCCCGAGGCGTCGGCGTTCGACCAGGTGACCAGGCGGCAGACCGGGCGGTTCGGGCTGGGGGGCCAGTTGCGGACGGAGGTCGGGTATTTCGTCAATCCCCGCTTCGGTTCCTGGTTCCCCCGGCTTCGCACCATCGGACGCTGGGTGGTGGCGGGAAACCAGCCGTTCAGCACCCGGTCCCGGGCGGGCGATCAACCCCTGCTGGTCGAGGCCCGGCCGGGAATCCGGTATGAGGGACACCTGCTGGTGGGGTTGGCCGCGGAAGCGCCGATCCTGGCGGCTTCGAACGCGACCCGGGCCTGGTTCCTCCTCCTGCTGGTGGCCGCCCTGGGCGCGATCCTGCTCCTCGCCATGGTGGTGGCCGACGACCTCCTCGAGCCCCTCCGGATGCTGAGCGACGGCCTGCGGCAGGTGACCTCCGGCAACTTCCAGTGGCGGGTTTCCTCATCCCGGCAGGACGAACTGGGCGACCTGTGCCGGGCCTTCAACCGCATGGCCCGCGGCCTCGAGGAGCGGGAGCTGATGGGCCGGATGGTCTCCGGGCAGGCCCGGCGGTCCACCGGAGAGGCGGGGCGGGCGGCAGGGACCGCCGAGCAGACGGGCGGGCGGCACCAGGACTGCCTCATCCTGGTCCTGGGAAGCCAGGGGTTCCAGCCCGCCCCGGAGGCCGCCGGGGCCGCCGGGGCCGTCAGCCCCGCCCCGCCGCTCGACCTCCTGGCCCGCCAGACCGCCGTTCTCTGTTCGGCGCTGGCCGCGGCCGGGGCCGATATCGACAAGATCATCGGCGAAAAGATCCTGGCCGTGCTTCCCCTGGCGGGGGGAACCCGTTCCCCTGGCGCCGCCCTGGGTCAGGTCCTGGCGGCCCTGGCCCAGGCGGAGGCGGAAGGGCGCCTGCCCCTGCCGGTGGCCGTCGGGGCGCATGCCGGTACCGTCATCCGCGGCTTCCTGGGGGTCGGCAGTAAGCGTGATTTCACGATGATCGGCGACCCCGTGAACACCGCCGCCCGCATCGAAGCGGTGGCGGAAAAGAACGTGGGTTCCCGGTTCCTCCTGTCCGACTCCGCCCGCGCGCTCCTGCCCTCCTCCGACGGGGTGACGCCGTTCGGCGAGATCGCCCTCAAGGGCAAGGCCCGCCCGCTGGCCCTGTTCGCCTGGAACCCGCCGGCCCCCTTCCATCCTTGAGGGCATCAGCCGCCGGCCCCCAGGGCAAACGCACACCTGACCCCTGCATTGGCAGAAGAGACGCTCGGTCGGGAGGGTCCGCGAAGCGGGCGGGCGCCCTGCCGAACGCGGAGCGTTCGGCAGGCAGGCAACAGGGGTCCAGGGGCCTTTGGCCCCTGGCAAGGAGGTCGGGAGGAGCGGAGCTCCTCCCGCTCTGACCACGGTTCCAAGGTTTGCGTTTGCCCTGCCCCGGCCCCGCGGCCGGGTTCCGGGGTCGCCTGGCCGCCGCACCGGCGGGCGGCGGGGTGGGGACGGCAGGCGGCGATGGTAAGCGGCGACGTTACTGGGTGGCCTGCAGCAGCCAGTTGACCTTGCGCGGGGTGATCATCATGAAGAAGTTCTTCACGCGCGGGTCGTTGGGATCCTCGAGAATCTTTTTCCGTTCGGCCTCGCTGAGCATTTTGAACTTCTCGGTATACAGGATGGTCATGGTCACCTTGAACCACACCTTGGAGTTCAGGGTCAGCTCCGACTCGACGAAGGCGTTTGAGTCGCGATAGCTCGAATCGAATTCAAACTTCAGGATCTGCCCGTCGTCGAACAAAAACGGCCGCATTTCGCTCGGATCGGGGTCGGGGGCGGTCATCGACTCTTTCTTGCCGCGATAGAGCCGCCGGTTCTCGTCGAACAGGTACTGGATGGTCTGGGTGGCGCACAGCGGAATGTTGAGCCGGCCGTTGAGAACCTGGGGCTTGTCGATGGCGTTGCGCAGTTCGTTGCGGATACCCGACATGATGATGCGGGTGGTTTGCAGGATGTCGAGTTTGTTGCGGGCGTGGGTGAACGATTTCTGCACGTTGCGGATGATCTGGTAGATCGTCCCCGAGAGCATGACGATCATGCCCACGACGAACAGCAGTTCGATCATGGTCATGGCCGACCGGGCCGGCCGGAGCCGCCAACCCCTCGACACGGGGCAGGCCGGCCCCCGGCGCAAAACGGGGCTGTTCAGGGATGACGGGGATGACGGGGATGGGTCCATGGCTGGCTCAATAAAAGTTGTAGCGCGGGTCGGTGAGGATGGTCACGAACCGCAGGGTCGGGGTGTCGGAGAACGTGCGGTTGATGGGGCTGACCACGATCTGGATGCGGAGCAGGAACATCGGCTTGGCCCCCTGGGGCAGTGGCAGGAGGGGCTGGAGGTTGGGCACGAATTCCAGGTTGAACCCGTTTTTGTTGGCGTTCTCCTTCAGTTCGAGGAAATCCTTGTCGGTGTCGAGTTTCTGGGCACGGTCATACCCGAGGGTGCGGGCCAGTTCGAGGGCCGAGGTGCCGAACAGGGTGGCCATGACCCGGGTGTCGGCCCGCACGATGCGCTTCTGCCCCGACTTGATCAGCGAATAGATGGGGAGAATGCCGGCCGAGATGAGCATCACCACGACCAGCACCTCGATCAGCGAAAACGCGGCGGGCCCGCGCCGGCAGGAGCGGTCAGTCATGCTCGAACTTCCACTCGAACCGGCCGACGCCGCCGGTGACGATCTTGGCCACATACATTTCGTCCATCAGCGAGGGCACGTCTTTCCGCCAGATGGAATTGAGCGGGTTGTAGATGATCACCCCGCCCGGAGACTCCTTGAACGTCTCTTCGAGGTTCAGGCGCGGGGCCACCACCGACCCTTTGATGCGCAGGCTCTTGTTGCCCTTGACCACCAGCGGGCCCAGCACCGAGATCAGGTTGGCCTCGATGTAACAGGGATCGCTCTGGGCGGTGGAGGTGTCGATGTAGATCTGCGGGGCGACGATGGTGATCATGTCGCGGCCGGGGTTGGCGCCGGTCGCCGCCCCGCCGCCCGCCCCGGCCGCCCCGGCGGGCATGAAGTCGCCGGAAAAGACGATCGGGCCGCCCCCCATCATGGGACTGGAGTAGATGACGCCCTTCCCGCGGAAGTTGAGATTGCGCAGGAGCAGGGGGTCGGAGTCGTTGAGGGCCAGGATGCCGTTCAGCTCGAGGGTCTGGTTCTTCGCCCCTGACAGGTAGGCCCGCACGTCGTTGATGTATTTGAACTCGAACCGGTCGTAGGAGGTGCCGCCCATGGAGATCGTCGTGCGGCCCCGGAAGAAATCCTCGGTACTGCGCGGGATGAAGTAGAAATCCATCAGGTAGGCGCTCATGTCGTCGGGCAGAGCCCACCACAGATCGCCCTCGTAGAATTCGCGCACCGGCGACTGGTTGACGATCG
Organism: uncultured bacterium; assembly: GCA_964554555.1. Lineage (GTDB taxonomy): Bacteria > Muiribacteriota > Ozemobacteria > Ozemobacterales > Ozemobacteraceae > Ozemobacter. The sequence goes on along the minus strand of CAZKPI010000111.1, from coordinate 5,316 downwards.
AGGTGAGCGCCCCGGGCATGCCGGCGTAGGGCTCGTTGGCGAGGAAGGGCAGGAGGTGCTGTTCGAGCGGTCCGCTGTAGACCTCCTTCCGGTCGGCGATGCGCTGGAGGAAGTTGCCCAGGCCCATGTTGTAGGGCTCGACACCGGAGTTGCTCATGAACTTCTCGAACTTCTTGATCTTGGTCAGCCCGTCGGGGAGCTTGTCCCAGGTGTTGACCAGGTTGTCGATGTGCGGTTTGGGCACCCCGAACACCTCGAACACGAAGGCGGCCTGCGAGGCGGCCAATTTCTGGTCGCGGTCGATGCCGGGCGGCAGGGGAATCAGGGCAGGCGACCCGTCGGAGGGAGGCTCGGTGCCCAGGAAGGGCAGTTCCAGGCGCTGACCGTCCTTCTCGACCGAGACGATGCGGTAGTACATGCGCCAGACCGGCCCGTAGACCAGGGTCGGCGACAGGTATTTCGACTCGATGGTGCCGCCCGACGGCCGCAGGGGCGGCACGCACCGCACAAACCCAAAGAGGTCGAGGCCGCTCTTGTCTACCTCGGGATACAGGCGCTCCATCATCTTGGCCTCATCGCCGGTCTTCGACCCTTTGATGCGCGTGGTGCGGAAGTTGTTGTAGGACTGCATGGCGTTGACGAAGGTCGGTTCGCCCAGCGAGGTCTTGTTGTCGACCAGTTCGTAGCCTGACCCGACGTTGCGAACCCGGATCTTGGTGTCGTTGTCCCACCCTGTGAAGAGCCAGCCTTCCTTGGTCTTCTCCTGGCCCTGGGCGGCCATGAACTTCTTCACGTAGTCCTTCATGCCCATCCAGTCGATGTCGAATTTCAGGAAGAAGTTCTCCTGACCGTTGATCTGCGAGAACTTGTTCGCCCCGTCGGACGGGTGGTCGGTCAACAGCTTGGTGCCGTTGGTCGACTGCAGGATGATCGAGGGCGGCAGTTGGGCGGTGGGATCCTGGCCGAGGTAGACCCGGCCTGGCGGCACCTGGGCGCCCGGCCCGTCGAGGGCGAGGGCTTTTTCCCAGTAGCTGACGTCCCGGATGGCATCGAAGTTCTGTTGTCCGGGAATCGAGGTCCAGCCGTTGTCGAGATACAGGTTTTTCTGCTGTTCGCCGACGTTCGAGTTCCAGGGGTTGAAGAACGACCCGCTGAAAATGGTGCCGTCCTTGACGAACAGGGTGAAGTAATTGAACGGCGGCACGAACGACTTGACCACCCGGATGAGAAAGACCAGCGTGACCCGGGCTGTCTTGCCGCGATAGGTGACTCGCGCCGTGACGGTCAGTTCCCCCTGTTTTTCCTTGAGATCTTTCTTGATGGTGTAGAGCTTGGTGTTGCCCGAGGTCGCCTCGACGGCGTTGATGTGCTTGAGCTTGATCACCCCCGACACCTCGAAATCTCGCGAAGAGATGAGGCCCTGCCCGAATTGGATCCCGTAGAGCTGGCGCGCGGTCTCGCGGGTGTAGGTGGTCAGACGAGCCACCTGGGCGGCATCCAGAGGGATCTCTTCGTCGACTTTCGTCTGGTGACTGCGCAGTACCTTGTACAGCTGGTTGTTGGCATCGTCATGGTTGAGGGAGTTCTTCAGGCGGGCCACGAACTCCTCGACCGCCGATTCAGCCAGGTTGAAAGCCACCTCCGATTCGTAGGAGATGGCCGACGACCAGTCTTCCGATCCGGTGAAGAAGGTGACCGAAAACCCCAGGATGAACAGGACCGTCAGGGCGGTCAGCGCCATCAGGAAGATCGAGCCGCGGCGGGAATCAGTTGCCATAGCGCTTCCCCGCCCGGTCGAGGCTCATCTTGATGATCTCCTGGCTGGCCATGCCGTCGAGAAACCCCTGTTGGAACCGGGGATCCCCCTGCAGGGTCTCCATGTCCTTCAACAGCCGGTTCATCGCGTCCTTCCGCTTGGGACCGTCTTTCATCCGGTGGTAGATCATGGCTTCCAGGTAGGCCGTCCGCATGGTCACATACGGATCCTGGGCGTTCTCCTGGGCCACCCGCAACACCTGCCGCAGGGCCCCTTCCAGGTTGGAACTTTTCAGCATGGCGTTGGCCTGCTCGAGCTGTGAGGTGATCTCCTGCTCTTTCTTCTGGGCGGCTTCGAATTTCTGCTCTTCGAGCGTCTTTCCCGATCCGGGCCGGGAGGTGACCCGCGGATCGCCCGGCCTGGCGGGAAGCGGCCGAACGGCCGTCGTCACCTCATGGCCGGGGGCTTTGCCCGCATCGGGTTCCGGGGGTTTGGAACCGCACCCGGACGCGAGAAGCCCCGCGCACAGGACAAGGCTTCCCAGACCCAGGGTCAGGGAGGGTACCCGAACCGCCGTTGCAGGATTCATCAATACCCTAAATGGTACAGGAAGACAGCCATGAAGTCAACGGAAGCGCGGCCTGGACCGGCCTTCGGCGAACCCGCGACCCGGCGGAACCGTTCGGTTCCACGGTCGGGCCGCTGTGTAACAAACTGCCCTTCAGGAGGGAAAATGGATTAGAATACTCCATGGAGGTGGGCGAACATGAGGAACTCCTGCATGGGCCTGGGTGTGATTCTGGCGATGGCAATCTGCCTGGCCGGCACCCCCGTTTCCTTTGCCGAGAACATGGACCAGGTGCTCAACGAACACACCCCTTCCCAGGCCGTGGCCCCGTCCGAGGCCGCCGCGCCGGCGCCGGCGGTCGCGACCGCCCCGGCGGCCGCTTCGACCGATGCCGCCTGGGCCGCCATCATGGCCCGGCTGACCAGCATCTTCAACCGCCTGACGAACATCCTGACCAGGCTGAAGAAGATCCTCGACGACCGGGCCGAGGCCGCCGAGGAGGCCAAGAAGAAGGCCGCGCCAAACCAGAACCCGGGGGGAAACAGCCCGTCCGTCCCCGCCCCGGCCGCCGGCGCCAAGGGGGCCAAGGCGTTGTATGCCTGGCTCCAGAACGCGGGTCTGTCGGGGGAAAAGCTTCGAGTGGCCTATGCCGTCGGCATGGCCGAGTCGGGCGGCAATCCCCGGGCCTACAACGGCAACGCCAGCACCGGCGACAAGTCCTACGGGCTGTTTCAGATCAACATGATCGGCAGTCTCGGCCCCGCCCGGCTGAAGCAGTACAACCTGAAGTCCTACGACGACCTGTTCGACCCCATGACGAACATCCGCGTGATGATCAGGATGAGCAACAACTGCACCAACTGGCAGCCCTGGAGCGCCTACAAGAACGGCTCCTACCGCAAATTCTACAACTCGTATCCCCCCAAATGAGCCGGGGAACGAAACATCGCAACTGACCCGGGAGAAAGACATGCGCAAGACAATCGGTTCGACGGTGGCTGTATTCGTCCTGGTTTCCCTGGCGACCGCCGGTGCGGCCGCCGCCGCCCCCCTGGCAATCAAGACCGGCGTGACCGCCGAGATGAAGGAGCTGACCAGGACCGTCCCGCCGCCCAAAACCGCCTCCGCCAGCGTCCTGCCCGCCGAGATCGAGATCCGGTTGCCCCGGCTTGCCGCTGTGGGGAAAGACCCCGCCGTCGAGGCCATCAACCAGGCCCTCCTCGACCGCCTGCTGAAGATGGCCGACGAGGAGTCACCCGCCACCATCGAACAGCTGGCCGACGCGTTCGTCAAGAAATACGAGGCAAGTTGTCTGGAACCCGAAGCCATCGGTGCCTGGTCGTTGAAATTCACGGCCGCCATCCGGCACTCCGACGAGAACCTGCTCTCTCTCGAAATCCTCCAGTCGGTGTTCACGGGCGGCGCCCACCCCAACTCCAGCATCGAATACGTGGTCTTCTCGCTGAAGACCGGCCAGCCCATCGAACTGGCGGCCGTCGTCCCCGCCGCCAAGGCGGGTGAGCTGGCCAGGGTCGCCGAAAAGGCTTTCCGCAAGGCCCGGGACCTGAAACCCGAGGAATCGCTGGAAGAGGCCGGTTTCCAGTTCGAGGGGAACAAGTTCGCCCTCAACGACAACTTCCTTCTCTCCCCCGACGGCCTCGAGTTCTGCTTCAACCCCTACGAGATCGCCCCCTATTCCATGGGAACGACCCAGTTCGTCATTCCCTGGGCCGACCTGAAGGGGATCATCGATCCCGCCGGCCCCGCCGGGTCTTTTGTGAAGTAAACCTCCCGCGCCCGGGTTTCGGCCGGGTTCCACCCTGTCCCTGCCTGCCCCCGACCCCGCCGGCCGCTGACGCCGGCCGGCGGTGCCGGCCGCCCCTTGGGCATGCGGCAGGGGAAGCCTCTCCATGGCTGGATGGGCCCGCCCCGCGAAGCGTCACGACCCCGACGGCCCCTGGGCAGAGCCCCTGCCGGCATCGGCCGACGGGGGCGGGGAGGCGGCCCGTCCGCACAGCACAAGAAAGCCGCAGTCGGGGCAGGGCGCTTGACTGCCTGCCTGCCAGGCGGTTTCGCGACGGATGGCCTCGACCACCTCCGTGGCCCAGGCCTCGAAGGCGACCGTGTCGGGCTCGGCGGGATGGACCTCGACGCCGCGTTCAGTCAGGTAGGCCAGGCACACCTCCGGGAAATTGAGGGCCCCCCGGTCGCCGAGGATGCCATGACGGGCGGCGGCCAGATAGAGGGCCATCTGCCGCACATAGCCGGCGTGGGCGGCCGGGGAATACGGGTGGGTCTTGTAGTCGATGAGACGCGTGTTGGGCCCGTCACGGTCGACCCGGTCCACGAACCCCCGCACCAGGAACGGCCCGGAAGGCCCGACCAGCCGCACGTTCACCTCGGCCTCGAGGAGCCAGACCGGGCCGTCGGCGAGAGGAGAGGCGGCATACCGCTCGAGGATGGCCGCCGCCCGCGGCCGGGCGGCCTGGCCGGCGGGCCCGTGCAAGGGCACCAGCCGGTCGAGGATCCCCTCGAGGACGGGCCACTCCCGCCCAGAAGCAGGGGGGGGGGCTTCTCCCGGAGCCCCAGCCATGGCCGGGGCGGCGGGCCGGTTCCCCGCTTCCGCGCGCCCAGGCCCCGCCCGGCCTGGCGCCGGAGCGCCGTCCCGCCTTTCCCTGGCGAAGGCCGCTTCCTGCCCATCCCCCGCGCCGCTGGCCCCGCGGCCATGGAAGATGCGCAGGGCCTGGTGGACGAGGTTCCCCACCGTGGCGGCCACGGACGGCTCGCGGACGGTGAGCGGGGCGAGGTGCTGTTTCGTGAAGAAATAGCGCCGGGGGCAGATGGCATACTGCTCGAGATCGGCGAGCGAGAAGACCTCCTCGACGGCCGCCGCCGCGGGTGCCGCCGCCGGCCGCTCCAGGAACGTGCGGACGGCCGTCATGGCGTCGCACAGCCCGGACAGGTCGGCGGCGGGAGGGGGCGCCGGGGGCCC
>CAZKPI010000110.1:0-10823 GCA_964554555.1 uncultured bacterium | reverse complement strand
CGGCGGCAGGAACGAACACGCGGACCGGGCGCAGGGTTCCCCGAAACCGCTGGTACATGACACCGTCGAGAGCCATTCCTTGACCTGCCGCTTCACCCCAGCCAGAGGGATGCCCTTCCCTTCGTCCAACTGCCGCAACCCCCTCTTCGACATGAGCCCGGAAAGACAGGGTATCCATGATGTCATCCAGGGCGGCATCATCGGGCAGGGCTACGATGGCGCTGATCGCCTGCTGTTTGATCGGAGGCATGGATTCTCCCTCGCACGGTGCGGTTGATCCACTATACCACGGCCCCCGCCTGCCGCAGGCACGCCGCCGAATGGTGAGAGAAGAAGAAAACCCGCTTCGTCAGCGGGTTTCTTGCAGGTCGTCGAGCCTGCCTGGGCAGGCCCTGGAATAGCAAGGGAGGGAGTTGAACCCTCGACATCACGGGTATGAACCGTGTGCTCTGACCAACTGAGCTACCTTGCCAAATGAAAAGCCGGATCCGGAAGGGATCCGGCTTTTGCAGTCGGTTGCGGGGGACGGATTTGAACCGCCGACCTTCGGGTTATGAGCCCGACGAGCTACCAGGCTGCTCCACCCCGCGATAACTGTTCCAGTGCCGGGAGCCGGGCTCGAACCGGCACGGGTATTACCCCACCGGATTTTAAGTCCGGTGCGTCTGCCTATTCCGCCATCCCGGCGGAAAGACCAGTATCACTTTACCAGGGTGCCGGTCGGATGTCAAGCAATTTCCTGCGCGCGGACCGCCTGGAGGGGGAAGGCCATGGTTTGCTACCGCTCTGGAGGTGTGATATAGTCTGAGAGAGAGGACGGTACTTAATGGGAAGACGGCGTGGCAACTGATCGGGAACCCCTTCCGGCAGGCCGACCGGGGCGGGGTGTCACCCTGCTCGAGATCATGGCCGCCCTGCTGATCCTGGCTTTCGCCTTCATCCCCATCGTTGGCGTGATCGGCACCGGCGCCAGCGACACCGACGTCACCAACTCCTACATCTTTGCCCAGACCGCCGCCCGCAGTATCCTCGGCAACCTGCTGGACAGCGTTCCCTTCGAATGTGTCCATCTCGAGCCGGGAACGGTGGCCGACCTGGACGGCTCGAACGCCGAGGACCATGTCGCCCGCTTCGTGGACGCCACGACCCCTCCCTATGATGTCGCCTCCTTCCTGGCTCTGTTGGGCAACACCACCGACGAGCTGGGCCGCGGCACGCTGACCGACAGCCGCGGCACCAACTACGCGGTCAAGCTCCTGGTCTTCCCGATCGAGGGGCTCGACACGAATATTCCCGACCCCACCCAGGAAATCGTGCTGACGTATCTGCCCCGGCCCGATTTTGAGAACCAGAAAAACGGCACGGTTCTGTGGTACACGGACGACGAGTTCGTTCCCCCAGGGCTGAAACGCCCGTACGACTACGAACTCAATCCCATCCAGACCAACGCCCGCAGTCTCGGAGTCCCGATGGGAACCGTGGCGGGCGAGCGCTACTGCGTGATGAAGCGCTTTCTTCTGCGGATCCGGTGGCGGATGCCGGCCAACCGCGAGCGCTTCCTCGAGGTTTATACCGCCAAGGCGAATCTCTCGCGACAGGACTGACCATGCACCTTCCCCCCGCTTCCGCCCGCCGTGCGATTCCCCGGCCCCGCCGGGGCATGGCGGTGCCAATCGTGCTGATCTTCGCCACCATCCTGGGCATCCTGGCGACGTTCGTCCTGCGGAGCAACACCCAAAGCTACCGTCAGAACCTCACCAGCTACAACCAACTGCAGGCCACGTTCGCCGCCCGGGCAGGCATGGAGCATGCCCTGCTGAAGGTGAAACACCTGCACCGGGAACTGTTCGACGGCGCCTGTTTCGCGCAGGGACGGAATCCCCTGTTCCATTTCGCCCAGCCCATCGACCTCAACACCAATCCTGGGCCGAAGTATTGCCTGTATGCCGGAGACGCCACTCCCAACTCCTACGGCTTCATCCCCCTCGCCGACCTGGCCGCCCGGCTGTCCGGTACCCTCACCCCGCCGGGCCGCTGGCTGGATGTCTTCCGGGGCGACCTGGTCTCACGCGACAGCGTCATGGGCATGAGCCCTCTCCCCGCCGAGGTCCGTGACCGGATGCGGGAACCGTTCACCGGCCAGTATGATGCCACCAACATCGAGGTCCTGGCCCAGAACATCGCCGAGGACACCGCCGCGGGCAGGGTCACCAATCAGGTCGTGGTCAAGGTCACCGTCCAGGCCACGATCGAGACCGCGCGCAAAGAGACCTTCACCGAAGAGTTCTCCCGCACCGTGCGGGTCGCCCGGGACCGCGCGCTATGACCGGCCGCCGCGCCTTCACCATGACCGAGGTGGTCATTGCCACCGGGCTGATGGCCCTGTTCCTGGCCGGCCTGTTCGCCCTGTATTCGGGGGGCCAGACCGCCAGCGGCACCGCCTTCTGGATGCAGAAGACGGCCGCCGCCCTGCGCAATGCGGCCCGGCACCTGGCCAACAAGGTCCAACAGTCCTCCTATCCGACGACCCTGGTGTATCCGTCCAAGATCGTGGAAAATTCCAGCCCTGACTTCTGCCTGCGGGTGAACGCGGCTGGCCTTCTCAACGCCACCGACAGCGTGGCGGTGACCGACCGGACCCAGGTCGGCACCAAGTTCCTGTGGTTCACGGAAGCCCTGCCCGAGCGCCGGGGGTTCGACCCGGAAGTCACCGCCTCGCTCACCTACCATGTCTATTCCCTGACCCGCGCCGGAAAGGTGATGTATCACCGGTTCCAGGAAGTCATCCCCTTCACCAACCCCGGCGGGCCGCCGCCGGCGCCGGAATTCATCCAGAACGTCCCGCGGCCCACCATTCCCCCGCCGTTTGCCGAACTCCAGGAAGCGGACGAACTGGTCGAGGACGTCGAGTTCGTGCGGGTCAGCATCCAGGACACCACGGCCACCGGCACTCCGGTGCTCGTCGAGATCGGGTGCAAGTATCCGCGGGGGAATACCCGGCGGGCCAACACGACCACCATCGTTCCCAACGTGGCCGCCGTAACGGCGGCACCCTGACCCTCAGCGAGGAGGTTTCCCCATGCTTCGACGGTTCCTGTTCGCGTTTTTGGTGCTGGTTCCCCTGATGGGGGCGGTGGTCCCGGCGGCGGCCGCGGATGCCGGCCCCACCACGTTCGGCTATGTCGATGTGGCGGGGGCATTGGCCTTCCACCCCCTGATGGCCAAGCTGGCCGTCCGGGAGGGCCGGTTCGAATTGTCCGCCCTGGGACCGCAGGGAGCGCAGGACCGCAAGAGCCTGCAGTTGGAAATGGAGGTCCGGCGGCAGAAGCTGGCGCGGCGGCAGATGGAAGCGCAGAAGGCGATCGAGGCGCTGGACCAGTCCTTCCAGAACGACCTGAAGGAGATCGCCGACCTCCAGGCCCGGTTGAACGCCCTTCCCCCAGCCGCCCGTACCCCCCTCCTCAATGAATATAATAGGAAGAAAGGCATCATCGATCGGAAGTATTGGAAACAACGAACCGACCTCCAGGCCGACCTGAAGCTGGCCAATCACGACCTGGAGCAGTTGGCCCAGGAGAACGCGACCCTGCACCTGACCACCATGGAAGAAACGCAGAAGGCCTTCAAGCTGATGCTCGACGACATCTACGAGGCGATCGACGCGGTGACCGCCCACTACAAGGTGTCGTTCGTGTTCAACAGCTCGTTCAGCCTGGACCGGACGCCGGGCAATCCGGCCTTCACGCCGGAGAACCCGATGGCGGGCTTTTTCGGCAAGACGCTGGAAGGGAGCGCGGAGGACATTTTGTACAAACACGGCAAGGATGGCCAGCCGCCGCTGTTCATGACCCTCCGGTACTGGACGGGCACGCAGAGGATCGCCTTCCGGAACTGCTACGACCCGCGGCTCGACAAGATGTTCATCAAGGGCGGGGTCAACATGACCCCGGCGGTGGTTGATTTCGTCTACCAGAAGTACAAGATCGACAAGGCCCATGGGGAGGTCGTCCAGAAGTTCCTGGAGGCCGAAGCGAAGAACCGGTGAACAAATGATCAGGGGAACCCCCCGCGCGGGGCGTTTGAAGAAGAGAGACCGGAACCGTCAGCGGGGACGACCGGTCCGAGGAGGTAGGACATGACTCGAGTATGGAAGATGTGGACCCTGGGGCTGGTGGTGCTGTTGGCCGGTTGTCTTGGGCAGGCGGCGCTGGCCGACGACCCCAAGCCGACCAACGGCGTCGGGTATGTCCTGCTTCCCAAGGAGATCCCCGCCCACATGGACGGGGTCTACCGGCTGAACGCGTATGACGAACCGTATGGCCCGGTCGCTCTGGGCGTGCGGATGTTCGACCTGCAGTTCTCGGTGGCCACCACCGTGAACGGTCTGGCAGTCGACCAGGACAACAAGGTCTACCTGTTTGTCTGTCCGTCGGTCAGCGGCGATTACGTCGAAGTGGCCAAACAGGGCTGGATCCCGCCGGGCGCCTTCGACCCCGAATCTCCGGCGTTCATCAAGCTGATCGGACAGCCTTTCAGCGCCGACCAGGTGTCCCGCGACATCACCGGGCCCATGCCCAACCGGCAGTATGACCACGGGACCACCAACTACGACGGTGACTTCTGGGATTACGGCCCCTATGCGGCCAGCCCCCACTACCCCAGCGGCTGGCCCCACACGCACGCCGCCTACACCAAGGGCAGTTTCACCGACGAGTCGGGCAACCCGTATCAGTATCAGTTCAACCCCGGACAACCCGCCTCCCACCGGGGGCTCCCCCTCTGGAACGGCCCCGGGGCCGGAGCGGCCGGCATCAAGCATCCGGAAGACCCCTACAAGGTGATTCTGCCGAACAAATGGGGCGGTATCTCCTGGTTCGCGTTCGCCACCTCGCGTGCTCCGACCCCCTTCCAGTTGATGGACGGCAACGGCGGACGGGACAAGATGACGCAGAACGACTTCCGGCTGAAGCACGACAACGTGTCAGACGGCTTCCGGCGCAAGGTGTACACCTCCGAAGGCTATCCGTATGACATGTTCATCCCGCTGATGAGCCCCTACTGGGATGCCCACTACATCAGCGCCGTCGTGAAGCGGACCTATAAAAAGCGCGACCGCTCCCTCGACCTGTATTCCTACAAGGACACCGTCGTCCCTCCGCCCGCGCCCCCCTATACCCGAGTCCCCCAGAAAGACCACCCGAAGGTGCTGTCGGCCACCGACCTGGACATCACCGAGAGCTACGGCAAGACCTGCGGTGACGGATGCATTCCGGGCGGCGAAATGAATCCCCAGGCGGTCGGCAAGATCGAATCGGTGGTGCAGGTGTTCACCTCGACCACGGGCCGCCGGTACGGGTTCAACCCGTTTGGCAAGGACGTGGGCCCCTACGGCGAGAGCGATGCCGCCCTCCGGGTCGTTTACAACGGGGTCACCTACAACCTCGACCTGACCCCGACCAACCTGCGGAACACCGCCTACCTGGCGGGTCTTGGCTACGAGCCCAAGAAGGTCACCCGCATGGGCACCTCCTCGAACTTCAATCCCGTTCCGGTTCCGGTGACCCGGGCCCCCGACTACCTGTACGGTTCGGTGGCCGAGAAGTTCGTGATGCAGGACTCCTGGTGGGGCATCGGCGGCATCGGGTTCGAGTATTTCAGCAACGATGTCACCACCCCCAACGGCAAGACCTTCACCAAGGGGCACATCTACCGGCTCGACTACCTCGACAGCTCGACCCCGAATGCCGAGGATGTCGGCCACTTCCCTGGGGCGGTCGATTCGATCGGCGTGGACGGCGAAGGCCATCTGTATGTGCTGACCACGGAACTGGACTGCCCGAACGACCCCGCCTGGCCTGATCCGGCGGGAGTTCCGCAGGGTCCCGACCTGGATCCGAAGTGGCCCAGCGGCACCATCACCGGGCACCCCGACTACCTCGACAAGGGCAAGTGGATGCGGCCGGGCTACGGCGTTCCCGACTACGAGATTCCCGGCCCCGGCCAACCTGGCGACTACCTGGATCTGTTCTTCCGCCAGAAAGTGTACAAGGTGGCGCGCAAGTATACGGCCAGCGCCGGCGGCGGGTATTCGGCCTCCACCGTTGAGGAGCGCGGCCGGGTCGAGGCCGGCTACGACACGATCTGCCGGAAACTGCGCTACGACGGCGGCACCTCCTACAGCTGGCTGACCGGGTGGTATCACAAGGACAACATCCCGGGCCGCGTGGCGTCGGTCAAGGCCGAATTTGCGGTGGTCAACATCGCCGCCCGGCCGCAGGTGTTCCGGCCTGACACCGAGGCCTACTCGATCTGCCGTGACGACGCCGGTGACGGCGGCAAACGCGTGAGTTCCACGGTTCCCATCTACGAGGGCACCAAGGTGACCTTCAAGGTCGAAGGCTACAAGCCGTTCGGCGCCGACGGGGTCCGCCAGCACTTCCGCGGCATCGGCTACATTCCCGACCTGGGCGAGACGAGCGTGAACATGATCCCCCCCTACATCAACTACGACGAGGACGGCGACGGCAACGCGGGCGGGTTCCCCTCGAGCCTGTTCGAAAGCCCCAGCCGCAAGACCCTGGTCACCTGGCACGTCGACCTGGTCGACACCACCGATTCCAGCGGCGAGATCCTGTTGAAGAGCTTCACCAGCGGGGCCACGGAAAGCGACGAGTACAAGACCTTCTCGTTCACCTTCCCGCATCCGGGCAATTACCGGGTCTGGGCCGAGATCACCTACAACTATTTCAACTACGCCGACCTGGAGAAGAACTCGAACAAGCAGAATCCGCGCCCCTCCGACCTCGCCTGCGTGGCCCAGAGCAAGACGGTCACCACAACGAAGGTGCTCTACCAGGTGCAGACCAACCCCTTCTCGGGTGACAAGGGGTACATTTCCAACATCAACCTCCTGAACGCGGCCCACCTGCAGGGCGTCGACCCCGTCGGCGGCGGCGGCACCACCTACGACCTGCCCGAGAACGCCTCCCCGACCGCCCTGTCGGTCCAGTTCGACGCGCAGTTTGCGCAGGACGCCAACCGCTACGAGGCGGGCGACTACCTGAACTACGGCGGCGTCGGCGTCTGGGACTACGGCGATTCCATCCACGTCTACAATTACGTCAGCCCCACCGAATACAACACCGTGTTCAATCCGGGCTACACCAAGACGCCGAATCCCCCTGCTCCGGCGGTGACGCCCGATTCCAGCCCGGCCGCCCACGGCACCCAGGTTTTGGTCAACCCGGACAACGTGGACGACCCGGACTACTATCCGACCGCCAAGGACCTGAAGGCGATCCGGTGGCGGCTGTTCATCTACCCGACCTTCGACGGGGCCCCCGCCGACCAGTTCCCGACGACCGGTCCGGGCGAATTGTATGGGGAAGGCTCCTGCGAGCACGTCGGGGCGGCCAACATCAAGCACCTGGGCAATCGCAAGTTCCGGATCACGGTTCCCATCAATCTGGCCTCCCTGCCCCCCATCAAGACACCCATCGACCCCGGCACCTACCGTTTGCGCCTGGAGCTGATCTACCCCCGCCTGAAATGGATCGAATACAAGTCCGGGCCCAACGCCACCCTGCCGCAGTACCGCAGTCTGGTGCCCGACGATCACCCCACCGGCTGTGTGACCACCGTGGCCGGTTCCGACGACTCGATCGCCTGGAGCGTGCCAACCTCGTCCTACAACCCCTTCCCCAACGGCGACTCCTGGTTCCTGCGGGCCCGCGACTTCGAGGTGGCCACCGCCTCTCTTACCAGTCCGCTCGGGGCGATCGTGCAGACCACGGGTGATCCCACGACCACCGTCACCATCACGGCCGGGCTGACCGACAACAACCCGAACGCCGTCTTCCCGCCCGATTCGCAAGCCTTCGGCATCTGGTATCAGTTCCCCAAGTATGCCCGGCATCGCACCGATCTCGACTCCGACATCGAGACCGCCGCCCGCACCTTCGGGCCCGGACCCAAGCCCACCAGCCGGACCTTCTACCAGGACGACAACTACCGCCTCGGCGCCAGTTACTCCGCCCGGATTCCGTTCTTCGACAATTTCGACGCGGGCAAGCCGTTCACCAACTGGGTGGGCAGTCTCGAATTCGCCCTGGATGCCCACCTCCAGGACGGGTATGGCGCCACCTGGCCCCTCGACCTCGACCAGACGCACCACTTCTGCGCCAGCGCGGCCGCCAACCGCTTCCCGATGGAGATCCGCACCAACCGGATCGGTCTGACCCGGTTCGACAACGACCCGCCCTCGCTCTATGTCACCCTCATCTCGCAGGCTGACAACCGCCGGTGGGAGATCCAGCTTCTGGAACAGCAACGCGATGACGTCAGCAACCCGACGGAGGACCAACTGGCCGACAGCCAGCTGGTCGTCTCCAGCTACCACCTGGACAGCGGCACGCTCGTTGGCTCGAAGACCATCGACGTTCCCGGCAGTGCCAAGGGCATGGCCACCTGGGAAAAGATCAGCATTGACGAGAGACCCACCCCCGCCGGGCTGGAGGCCCTGCTGACCCCCGAGATCCGGGATCTTCTGCCGACGGTTCGGCGCTCCGGCCGTCTGCAGGCCACGTTCCGGTTTACCGACAACGTCGATTACCTCGATTTCACCCGGGCCAGCTTCGAGATCAAGGACAAGACCGGCGGCAATCTGATCACCGGCACGCCGCCCGCCATCCCGCTGGCCAACGTCTACCTGGAGGGAAACGACGTCCCCAACTCCGCCCACCCGGGCGTCAATGTTCCCCAGGCCCGGTTCGCGGCCGACATGCCGATGAAGGTCGATGCCAACCAGGGAACACCCAGTGTCTACCAGGTGAAGGTCGAGTGCTCGGCCACCGATGCCGAGGGGAACACCCGATCGCTGGTCATTCCCGTGCGGATCGTCGACAGTTCCTTCGAGACCCGCGTCCTGGAAAGCCGGGAGAACCGCCGCTGACCAGGCGTCCCGGTTCCCGCCCGTCCGGAAGGGCCCCCGCCTGGGGGCCCTTCCTCGTCCTGCTCGCGGCGGCCGGTCTGGCGGCCGCGGGGAACGGGCGGGCGGCGGCCTGCACCGGAGGCGAGATGGTCCCCGACCAGTTCTACGAGAACTGCCGGGCCCTGGTCTCGCAGGTCCAGGAGGCGGCGGTGGCCCGCAAGATGGGCCACCCCGACGCCGAGAAGCTGGCCGGGAAACTGCTCAACGGGTGGGTGGACTTCTACCTGGAGCATGGAGAAGGCCCCCCGCCTTTCCACGCCGGAATTGCCACGGCCAGCTGGCAGACCGCCATGCGGGCCATCGGGCATGGCATCCGGCGGATGGTCGACCAGGCGCCCGGCCATGACGAAGGCGAGACCGCCATCCTGCCGCTGTATGTGCTGGCGCAACCCGAGGTGTTCCAGTCGGTCGACAGCCTGCTGACCGCCTGGAACCCCGCGTCCGCCCCCGCCGATTCCGGCGCAGGGGGAACCGCCTCGTTCACCGCCTGGCTCGAAACCAGCAACATCCGCCCCATGCTGGCCCTGCGTGACCTGCTGGACACCAACTTCCCGCACTGTGCGGAAAGGCTGGCGCAGGTGCTCGAGACGGTGCGGCAGGAATGGGGTCCGGTGCGGCGGGCCGACCCGGCCGACCAGCCGGCGCTCGCCAGCGCGGCCATGCCCCGGCTGACCCGGCGGCTGGCCGAAGAACGGGCCTGGTGGGGGGAACGCCTGTTCCACTGACCCCGCGCGGGGGTCAGTGGATGACCTGGTAGTCGCTGTCCTTGGTCTTGCCGGAGTCGTCCGCGAAGAGAGCTTCGAGGAACTTCTCGGGATCGAAGGTCATCAGGTCGTCCATCTTTTCACCGACGCCGATGAACTTGACCGGGGCGGAGATCTGCTCCTCGACGGCGAACAGCACGCCGCCTTTGGCGGTGCCGTCGAGCTTGGTCATGACGATGCCGCTGATGGGCAGGGCCTCGTTGAACAGCTTGGCCTGCTGGACGGCGTTCTGGCCGGTGGTAGCGTCGAGCACCAGCAGGATCTCGTGGGGCCCGCCGTCGCTCTCCTTCTCGACGATCTTGCGCACCTTCTTCAGCTCGTCCATGAGGTTGACCTTGACATGCATGCGGCCGGCGGTGTCGATGATCAGGAGATCGGCCTGGCGTTTGCGGGCGGCATGGATGGCGTCAAAGACGAGGGCCCCGGGGTCGCCCCCCTCCTGGCCCTTGATGACCTCGGCCCCCACGCGCTGACCCCAGATGCCCAGCTGGTCGATGGCGGCGGCGCGGAAGGTGTCGCCGGCGGCCAGCACGACTTTTTTGCCGTCCCTGATGAACCGGCGGGCGAGCTTGGCGATGGTGGTGGTCTTGCCCACGCCGTTGACACCGATGATCAAAAAGACGGTCAGGCCGCCCGCGTTCATCCGCAGGTCGGGGGGGAAGCGGGTCAACCGCTGTTTGAGCTGATCGCGCAGGATCGTGTAGATGACGTCGGGGTCCTTGATCTCCTTCGACTCGACCTCCTTATGCAGGAAGGCCAGGAGCTCGTTGGTGATCTTGGGTCCCATGTCGGACTCGAACAGGGTGCCTTCGAGCTCCTCGAGCAGGTCGTCGTCGATCTTCGTCTTGCCGAAGACCAGCCGTTTGACCTTGCCGACGAAGGAGTCACGGGTCTTCTTGAGCCCGGCCCTGAGCCGGTCGAACCAGGACATGACCGGTTCTTCGGGCTCGGCGGGAGCGGCCGGAGCAGGCGCGGGCCCCGCGGGAGGGGCCACCGCCGGTTCTGCCGGGGAAGCCGGCCCGGCGGGAGCGGCAGGCGTTGCTCAGCAGCCGGATGGAGTCGAGCAGGCT